>JAPHSC010000213.1 GCA_026193125.1 Gammaproteobacteria bacterium | reverse complement strand
CCGGGTGCTGGATCCGGTCAAGGCCAACGGTTCCCTGGGTCCCGGGATAAAGCCGACGCTGATCGACGAGGCCAGTGGCGTCAGTATGGCCGTGCCCACCACGGCGAAGCTGGGCGCGTTACGCCAGACCAAGGCTGACCAGCGCCCCGATCGTTCCTATTTTGTGTTGTTCGTTAACTCCGCCGGGCTGGCCCCGGGAAGCACGGTCACCGCGCAAATGGGTGACATGACATTCAAGGGCCTGACGGTCCAGTAGCGGCCATCAGCATGGGTACCCACATTGACAAAATTGAGTACAAAACGACTGCAAAACCTGGCAATCGCTACGCTGGTGGGTTTGCTGTCGGTGCCGGCCCTGTGGTCGCCGGCGATGGCCGGCGAGGTGTCGCCCGGCCTGCATAAAGTGCTTAAGGCCGCCGAGGCCGAAGCTGCCGGAGCCGAGGTCGCTGTTCCGGTCATTATTTCCTACCGCAGCGAGTCCGATCCTTTCGCCCTGCGCAAAAGACTCAGGACAGAAGAACGCCGCTTCCGCCGTAGCGCGGTGCCCAGGACCCTGCAGGCCGAGACACGGGATGCAGGCCGTGACCTGCGTGCGATGGTTGAGGCCATCGGCGGACGCAATATTCGGGACCTGTGGATCGCAAGCTCGGTGTCGGCGGAACTGACTCCCGCCATGATTGCCGAGGTGCTGCAGCAGCCGGACGTGATCCAGGTGCGGCAGGACGCCATGACTGCATCACCATTCCCCATGGCCGGCGCGCCGGGCGCACCCGAGTGGAATATCAGCATGGTCGGCGCCCCGGAGTTGTGGAACCTGGGCTACCTGGGCGGCAGCGTGGTGGTTGCCACCCTGGATACCGGCGCGGATGCATTGCATCCTGAACTTGCCCCGTCTTTTCGCGGTGGCGACAACAGCTGGTACGATCCCTATGGCGAACACGCGACACCCTATGACCGCACCGGTCACGGCACCCAGGTGCTGGGACTCATCGTGGCCGGCGAGGGCAGCGGAGCTTCACTGGGCGTCGCTCCCCAGGCTCGCTGGATAGCAGCGAAGATCTATGATGATGCCGGCAATGGCACCGAGAGTGCGGTGCATGCCGCCTTCCAGTGGCTGCTGGACCCCGATGGTGATCCCCTGACCGACGATGCGCCGGATGTCGTGAATTCCTCCTGGGGAATCACCGATGCGGGCGTATGCAACACCGAGTTCCTGCCGGATATCGAGGCCCTGAAGGCGGCGGATATTGCCGTGGTTTTCTCGGTGGGAAATTCCGGGCCGGCACCGACCACCGGTGAGAGTCCTGGCAATAATCCCGGCGTGCTGAGCGTAGGCGCGGTGGACAGTTTGAGTGAAGTGGCGGCGTTCAGTAGTCGTGGCCCCTCTTCCTGCGACGATGGACTGATGCCCAGGCTGGTGGCTCCCGGTGACAGCGTGCAGACCACTGATCTGTCTTTCGGCGGCATGACCAACTATGTCACGGTGTCGGGCACCTCGTTTGCCGCGCCCCATGTCGCGGGCGTCCTGGCCCTGCTGCGCGACGCGGTGCCTCCCGCGAGTGTCGATGAACTGGAATCAGTGCTGTTCGCCTCGGCAGTGGATCTGGGGACGCCCGGGCCTGACCAGGATTCAGGCTACGGCCTGGTTGCCGCGCTTGCTGCCTTGAACCTGCTGTCATACCCGGTCGATGTGGACGGGGACGGTTTCAGCGCCTCGCTGGATTGTAACGACACGAATGCCACCATTTATCCGGGTGCCCCGGAGAGAATCCGTGACGGAGTCGATCAAGACTGCAATGGCTATGACCTTACTATCAAGGTCTACCAGGCGGTGTTCAGCCACGACGGGGGCTCCTTGCGCCTGCGGGTCAAGAGCGGCTATGGAGACAAGGCCGCGCTGGAAGTGGTCGGCGTGGGACCCTTGACATACAGAGAGCGGTACAAGGACTGGTATATGAATGGCGGTCCGGTGGACGGGTATGCCACGCCGGTGATTACGGTTCGCGGTATCGAGGGAGACATCGCGGTGACCCCGCGTAAGCCCTTGCCGAAAAGATAGACGAGAGTAACTGACATGCCGACGAAAGATTATGTAAAAATGAGTGCTCTCGAAAGTTGGAGAGGTGATATGGGAGGCGAACCCGTCGATGCCTTCAGTACCGGCATGGCTGAAACCATCCGGTTGATGTCATCCATGCTGGCTCGTGGTGCCGGCTGTGCCGAGCTTGTCTCGGCGGCAGCCAAGAGTGCCTCAACCATGCTGCCTGGCGACCGCATGCTGGTCTTGGCCATGGATGAGAAATGGAAGACCGTTCGTGTCATCGATACCTCGGGGAAAGCCGTGCACCTGGCAGACAAGGGTTTCACCTTGCCGACCTATTGCGATTTACGTGGCGCCCTGGCGAAGCCCCATCGGGTGCACCAGGGGGCCTACGCAGACCTCGGACGGTTGTTTGGCGAACCCGCACAGAATTTGCTTGCTGCCGATGACCTGGTTGTCTACAAGGTAATGCCCTGTAATGATGCCAGCTCCCTGGTGCTGGCGGTGGTCACCACGCCGGTTCTGGCGGAACGGGCCGAGGCGGTGCTCGCTACCCTGGGTGAATTGATGGCGGCGCTGACCGCCGGCTATGACGCCACGGCTTCCCTGGGCAAGAGTGTCGCCCACATCGCCAGGGCCAAGACCGAGTGGGAACAAGCGGTCGATTTACTGCCTGACCTGGTTTGCCTGGTTGACCCGCAGGGTCGTGTGATCCGGGTGAATCGAACGGTTGAGCGCTGGGGACTGGGCGATGTCAGCGCAGTACGCGGGAGGAACCTGCACGACGTCATGCACCCCGCTTGTTCCTTGAAGCTGTGTTCCTTGAAGTCTGCACTGGCGACGCCTGTCAGTGCACAGGTAGGAAAAATTCACCACCAGGCCACCGCCACGGACACTATCCTGGACAGGACGCTGGCTATTCAGAAGCGCTTCATGCTGGACAGCCGCAAGCGGGTTGAACATGAATCGCCGGCCTGCGCGATGGTGGTGATCTCGGATATCTCGCCCTTGCACAAGGCACAGATGGGTCTGTGGAAATTGAACAAGACTCTGGAGGAGCGCGTCGCAGAACGCACCGCCGAGCTCGAACAGGCGAACAAATTGCTGACCCTGGAGATAGAGCAACGGCGCGCGGCAGAGGCCGAGCTTCAGGCTTCCTCCGAGGACCTGCAGTCCCTGTCCGAACAATTGTTGAACGCCCAGGAATCTGAAAGACGGCGTCTGTCGGCCGAGTTGCACGATTCCATTGAGCAGTCGCTGCGGGCCATCAAGTATTCGCTGGAGCGGGTGTCGGCGATAAACAAGGACCCCGCAATTGGCGATGCTGACATAGAGGTCGACAAGGTCATTGAACAGGTGGTCGACTGCATTCGTGAAACCCGCTCCCTGGTGACCAGTCTGCGACCATTGATTCTTGACGATATGGGTCCGGCATCTGCGATAAGCTGGTTATGCAGGCACTTCGCCGATGTGTATCGCGGCATTGAGTTCCGCGCGGAGTTGTCCGTGTCCAACACCGACGTACCTGCTGCGCTGGCAACTCCGCTGTACCGGATCATCCAGGAGGGGCTCAACAACGTGGTGAAACACGCCTCGGCCAAGGCGGTGATCGTCACGGTTGGCATCCAGGGAGACATGCTCAAGGCCGAGGTGCTGGACGACGGGGTCGGTTTTGACGTTAATTCTGCAGATACGCACAAGCTCAGGCACCTGGGTAATTTCGGACGCCTGGGCATGCGCAGACGTGCGAGTAACTCGGGTGGGGTATTGATACTGGATTCAACCCTGGGTAAAGGGACGCGTTTGGCAGTGGAATGGGATCTCACGGAGGTGGAGTCGGCATGATGTGCTCGCGTGCGAGAAACAGGTCAGGTGGATTTACCCTGCTCGAATTGCTGGTGGTCATGGTGATTATCGGACTGCTGGCCGGTTTGGTCGGGCCCCGGTATTTCAAACAAGTGGGTAAATCGCAGAGCAAGGTGGCCGCGGCGCAGATTGATGCCCTGGACAAGGCCCTGGTGCAGTTCCGGCTGGATGTGGACCGCTTTCCCACGACCGAGGAAGGACTCGCCGCACTGAATGAAGCGCCACCGGATGCCGTCAACTGGGGTGGCCCTTATTTGCAGAAAGACGTACCCAACGATCCATGGGGGCGTCCTTACATTTACGCTGAACCCGGGAATCATGGTGACTTCGACCTGTCCACCCTGGGCAAAGACGGGCGTCCCGGCGGTACCGCCGAGAACGCTGACATTACGAACTGGTAGCCACGCATGCGTTTTCGAATCAAAGCAGTCGACAGTAGTCAGGCGGTCAGCATTTACCGCATCGACGCGCTCAATGAGAGCGAGGCGCGCATGCAAATTGCCGAGCGCGGCATGCAGATCATTTCCATGGCCCGTGACCTGCGTCTGCCCAGCCTCAATCGGAAACGTTTTCCGCTGGTGCTCTTCAGCCAGGAGCTGGTGGCCCTGCTGGATGCCGGCCTGTCCCTGGTGGAGGCGATCGACACCCTGGCTGAGAAAGAACAAAATGCAGCCACCCGGCGCGCACTGGACCAGATTCGTGCGCGGCTGATGGAGGGCAAGACCCTGTCGTTCGCCTTGCGGGAGATTCCCGACGCCTTTCCGTCACTTTATGTTGCGACTATCAGCGCCAGCGAGAAAACCGGCGCCATACGCGAGGCCGTGACGCGCTTTGTCAATTACCAGACCCGGGTCGACCTGCTACGGAAAAAAGTGGTGAGTGCGTCGATTT
>JAPHSC010000341.1 GCA_026193125.1 Gammaproteobacteria bacterium | reverse complement strand
TCAAAAAATGGCTGGATTGAGGTTGCAAGCGGGAAAAATGAATCGTAACGCCCATTGATCATCAGCGTGGGCAGAATAACTCGCGGCAGGAAGTTGAACGGGTCAGCCATGGGCTGAACATCCTGCATTTCCAGACCACCAACGATGAGTACGCTGGCTTTTATTCGGGGCTCTACTGCAGTCATGATTGCGCCCATCACACCGCCCCAACTGATCCCGTAATAGGCCAATCGATCAGCATCGATGTCCTGGCGTGTCTCCAGGTAGTCAATCGCTCGCCCCAGGTCACGGGACCATGCAATCACATGATCACGGTACAGGTTCGATTCATCCTGGACGTCGGAAGTTAATTCACTGCCGCGATTATATGTGCCCTTGTAAACCGGGTACACCAGGGCACGACCACTTCGCAATATGAAATCGACCCTGCCTATGTCGAGCTCATCCAGCGATCTCTTGTACAGGTCGCCAGAGCCGGGAAAAAACATCACAGACTGAAACGGGGGTGATGCTTGCTCGGGCGCGGGTAGAAACACGAAAACAGTGAGCCGCTCATCGCCATATGCGGCATCCATTTCAATGCGCTGGCGGGTGTAGCCGCCGGTAGCCTCGGTGCTGAGCATCACCGCATTTAGCGGCTTATGGTCGTAGGCATACATCTGTCTGTAAACGTCAAACACCTCATCCGAAACTGGTGTTTCTGCATAGTAGTCCCGGAACGCTTTCTCCAGTTCCCGGTTCGCCTCGGCTACATTCGTTGTGTCGGGATAGGAAACCAGGCGCACGCCGTTTTCCGGCGATCTATCGAAATTGGGAGAAGTTACCGCATCGTTGAAGGCGTAAGCCGGATCGCTCCAGCCTCCCCCGAGAATATAGTGCGCCTCGCCATCGGGGTTAGCGGTCCACTCACGAACATTCCCGGCCATGTCGTACACGCCATCCCGTGTCATACCCTTGTATTGCCCCACTGGAGCCGGCCCGTTCCTGTCGAAGTTGCTTTGCGGCACCACATGGTTGCTGCTGAACGGATCGGCCGCCATGTACCAGTGGTACACAGACGGTAGCTCCTTGCCGACGAAGCACGCATAGGCCGCGGCCTCGTACCAGCTAATGCCTCCCACTGGAAAGTCTGCCTCGCCCTCGGGATAGGAACCTACTTCCCAACCGCTGGGGCCGGCCCGTCCTGTCTTGTCGACGAACGTCGACATGGCCTGCTCGAAATTCAGGGCCTGCCCCCCGCGCACAAAGGTATCCCGCCAGCAGGCACGATCCCTGTAACCTCCGGCGTCGACGAACTCTTTGTACTGTCGGTTCGTAACTTCATGCCTGTCCATGAAGAAGTCGCCGAGTGTCAACGCCGTGAGTTGCTCAAGCCCTGGAGACATGATGGAAGCGGTCTCCCCGCTAACTCGAATCATGCCTTCAGGCATGGACTCCGGGGTATCCAGGACGAAAGGAGCAGACTTGGCGAAACGGCTCGAATAATTGGCGGTCTCACGGGGCAAGTAACCCGGAAGTTCAAACCGCACCCGCGACAGGCCCTTTGGAAATCGCACAACCTCCAGCGGTGTCGTTCCCAATTCTTCCCAATCATCGATGGTGGACTCGTAGTCGCGCCTCAGGACCTTCGCCCCGGGCGGTTTCGTCTGCAGCACCACGTTTTGGGAAATCTGGGCCCACATGGATTCCCGGATCGCGTCGTTCTCAATCAAGCTATCCAGTTCCCGCGCTATCTTGTTTGCCTCCGGGTACTTGAACTCACCTACAAGCCGCCGAATCTCGTCCAGGCCCGTCACCAGATCCCACTCGGATTCCAATTTTTCTTGCGTGGTCAGTACCATCCAGGCCGTGACAGCGATTCCCCATACTGCGAGGACACCGATTCCAGCCTTCCACACGTGACGCCACTGGAATACGCGACGCAGGCTATGCTCCGCGTCAGAGTCAGTGGCCGTAGTGCGGGCGTTTGACTGGAAGTAGGCAGTGGCGGCGGCAATTGGCAGGCCCGCCACCAACAAACCAAGCGTACCCGTGAACACCCACTTGGGAAGTCCAATGTTTTGAGCTATTACATCGATAATCTGCAGGCAAACCCAGGATATCGCCGCATATACGCTTACTACGCGCCACCACGAGCGCTTGTTCTGTGGTGCTGTCATTTACTCCCCAAATTCGCCCAGGCGATCACCAATTCGCATCAGTATATGCAAGAACGCGGGCAAAAAGTTAAGGACGATCAGCCTCGACCCGATTTTCTTTGTCGCAGCAGTGCCTCATCCATCCAGGATAGGGCGCTGATTTCGACCCAAAGCAGACATTGCTGCGATGTGG
>JAPHSC010000182.1 GCA_026193125.1 Gammaproteobacteria bacterium | reverse complement strand
TTGGAAACGGCATAGCCCGCAAGGCCTTGCTCGATTCTCACCCGATCAAGGTTAATCGTTGCGCCGGCGCCAAACGCGGAAATAGTTGACGCAGCAGGTGTGCTGTCGAAGTGAATGCCATTGAGGGTGCTGAACGTATCGATAATCTGACTGTTCCGGGCTGTGAATGTCGCGTTAGCCTCGATTTTGATTGCATGGGTGTCGCAATCGGATTCCCCCCAGGCGTTCCAGATATTCTCGTAGCGTGAGTTCGAGACTTCGAGTTCTGCGCCAGAGCGAACTGCGAACAACCCGCCTGGGCCCAGAGCATGGAACTCGTCGACTGTAACGGTAATTCCCGAATTGTCAGCACCAAACGTACCAATTTCGAACACACTACCCGCTTCAGAGATCATCGCATCTCCATTTACCGGGCAGTCACGCCGCTGGCTGGGAATAAGGATGCCACCCGTGGTGATCCAGGTATTTTGGGCAACGACCCTGGCCCCATTACCCTTCACAACGGCCGAATCGGTGAAAGTCCCTATGAACTGATCGCCAAGAACCCGGGGCCCACCGCATTTCATCGAATCCTGGCCGAAACTCGCGCCTGCTAATATCTCAATAGTGTCCACACCCGGGTTCGCGTTCGCATCCTGGATAGCCTGCCAAATCGAGTTCGGCCCACACCCACTCTCTGATGCAGTAAAAATAGCCGCGCCTGCCGTCGCTGGTACCAGCGCCACAATGCCGGTGACGACAATAGCTTGAAAAAAAATAACCGTGCGGCGCAATGGGGGTATGTGCATGCGGAGTCCTTATGGGCGCATCATTAATCGTTGGCAGAAGTTTCCTTCAGTGGCCAAATTGGGTCAACTTACTAAACCAGGCAATAACAAAAACTGGGCCGGATACATTTAGTCGCTTGGGGCCGCTGTTGGCCGACTGCAGAGATTCAGACTTGTTTGTCACAGAGTTTCGTTATGGGTCGGAAGCAGCCCCGGCTGCCTTGTCAGCAGCTGGTTCCGGGCCTCACCGCATAGCAGAAGCCCACTGGACAGCGAAGGCATCGCGAGGATCAGCGTGATATCAACGGCCCCTCGCACGTTGAATCCAGTGCCGCGCGACCAGACCTAAGCGGGATGGACACTTTGTACTACGATGGCAATTGCCCGCTCTGCGTGCGCGAAATCCGCTCGCTGCAAAAATTGCGGGACGGTGGTCTGCAACTGGTGGATGTCCATTCTTACGAACCGGCCCCCGGCGAGCCCACCCGTGAATCGATGTTGCTGCGTTTGCACCTCCGGGCCGCTGACGGAAGCTGGCTCAGCGGTGTCGATGCGACGGTACAGGCCTGGTCACATACGCGCTGGGGTTTTCTGTTCAGGCCATTGCGTTGGCCGCTGCTGGCGCCATTGGCCGACCGGGCCTACGACTATTGGGCCCGGCGGCGGTTTGACGGGCTTTACTGTGATGGCGCTTGCGCTCAACGCGCGATCAGCCCATCCGCAGATCGCTGATCAGTGCAAGCACCTTCCAGTCCTCGACCGGAAACCTGACACTTCCTTCTTCCTCGCCATAGTGATCGATGAGATCGTCGATCAACTTTCGATTGAAATTGAATATCCCCACGCCGTGCATGGCCCAACCGCCGAACAGGCGGCTTTCCACGCAGTCGAATGCAATGAGTTGGATTTTTTCGTGCCGTGGGTCCCGCGCGATGTGCATGAACAGCTCGTTGACGTCATCGAAGCCCCCCTCCAGCACTTGGAGGAAATGGGTTTCGGTCGCCAGGAGCACACCGGTGATCCCGGCTTCCCTGTTACTCTCCTCGCTTCCTGCAATGAGATCGTTCACCAATTTCCAGTCGATTCGCTGGTTGGCCCGGCTCTTGTAGATCAGGCGATACATGGTTTGCCTCTGAGTGTTTCTACCACGCCTATATTAATGCGCGAAGGCATATACGGGCCAGGGCGGGCGCCGTCGGCCTTCGCACGGTATTGGCGTGATGATCTGCGCGACAGATCTGGCCGTGCTCCCCGGGGTGCTCGGTGACAAAATCGGCATGCACCGGTTCGTGCATGTTCTCGAAGGAGAAAGCATGATCATAGATGCCTCGGCTGTTGCGCTATTCGCCATGCCGCGTTTCGGGTCCTGGGGAGTCTGCGCCGGAAGACGGTTTGCAGAGACTCGGCTGACAGAGGTGATCACGCAGACGCGGGTTGCCGTGCTGGATGTGCTGCGCCAGCTCGACCAGAGGATGCAAAGGGCCTGATCACAGCAGGAATTGCTTGCTCCGGGTTGTGACGCCTGGCCCCGAAGGCCGGGATCGTTGCTTGTCGTCATCGGGCCACCCATGCTGTAATCGGCTGCTGATCGACGAGGAACCCGCATGAATTCAGCAGAGCCCGCCGCAGCCCCGGAAAAACGCCGCCTGACCGACCGCTTCCTGGACACGGTCGAGCGAGTCGGCAACGCCTTACCCGACCCGACCACCTTGTTCGCGCTGTCCGCGCTGGCGGTGATCGTGCTGTCGGGCATTGCCGCACAGTTCGACCTGTCGGTCGCCCACCCGACGACCGGCGAGGTGATCCACCCTGTCAGCCTGCTGTCGGTGGACGGCCTGCACCGGATCCTGACCGGACTGGTCACCAACTTCACCAGCTTCGCGCCACTGGGCACGGTGCTGGTGGCGCTGATCGGTATCGGCGTGGCCGAGGCGTCGGGGCTGATCGGCGCCGTGATGCGCCTGTTGGTGCTGAAATCGCCGCGCGCGCTGCTGACACCGGTGGTGGTGT
>JAPHSC010000195.1 GCA_026193125.1 Gammaproteobacteria bacterium | reverse complement strand
GTCAAGGCACGCGCCCTGGTGGGGGACGGCACCGCGGAACTCGATGGCAGTATCAACCTGTTGCATGGCGAACCTGAGGCCAGCTTCCACCTCACGGGGGAAAACCTGACCCTCCTGGATAACTCCAAAATATACCTGCAGGCATCGCCAGACCTTACCCTTGGCCTGTCGGGAGACCTGCTAAGGATCAGCGGCAAGCTGAGTGTGCCGGTAGCCCGAATCCAGCCCGTGAATCTGGCTAGTGCCGTCCGCAGTTCCCCGGACGCTATCGTGCTTGATGACACCGGGGGACAACGGGAGAGTCGTGGCAAGATCAAAGTAAGACTCAATGTCCTGGTGGAGCTGGGCGACAAGGTCAAGTTTGATGGCTACGGTCTGAACGCATATTTTGCAGGAAGCCTCAGGGTTCGAGACATGACCGGGAAATTGACGACGGCCAGGGGCGAACTCAACGTTCTGGACGGCAAATACAAATTATACGGCATGGAACTGGGAGTCGAGCGTGGACAGTTATTATTCGCGGGTGGCCCCATTGATACCCCTGGTCTGAACATTCGCGCATCTCGACATACCGACGATGTCCGCGTCGGCGTGGACGTTGGAGGCACTCTTCCGGAACCTACCCTGAGCATGTTCTCATCACCCAGCATGCCGCAATCCGAAATTATTGCTTACCTGTTGACGGGCAAGCCCATGGCTGACATGGATGCCGCAAGCGGGCAGAAAGCCAGCGCCCTGGGCGACGCATTTGCACTCGCCGGCGGCAATTTGCTCACCGGAGAAATCGGCTCGAGGGTGGGTCTGGATGAACTGTCCCTGCAGAGTGAGGGCGAAACCGGCGACGAGGAACTGGTGCTTGGAAAGTACCTCTCGCCCAACCTCTATGTGAGCTATGGCATCGGCTTGTACGAGGCGATCAATACCGTGCGTGTACGCTACCAACTCAACAAGAACCTGTCCGTGCGTTCAGAGTCCGGCGTAGCCCAGAGTATCGACCTGTTCTGGTCGGCGGAGCGTTAACTCAAATCCAGGTAGGTATCCGTCTCTCGCACCTCTATCAGTGTAGGTCTGTCGGCAAGGCCGGCTTCCAGCACCAGCCGGACAATATGCTCCAGGCTGGTGGCCCGGTGCGCATGGCAACCCAGGGCACGCCCGGCCGCGACGAAATCAGGGGTATACAGGTCCACACCAATCAGGGGCAGGCCCTTGGCCTGCATGTAATCACGAATTTCGCCGTAACCGTCGTTGTTCCAGACAATGACGGCCAGGGCCACCCCTGCCTCAACCGCCGATGCCAATTCACACAGGGTAAACTGCAGACCGCCATCCCCGATTACACACACCACGGGTCGCTCCGGGGCACCCAGCCGGGCGCCTATTGCCGCCGGCAAGGCCCAGCCCAGTGTGCCAAATCCCGTGGTGCAAGTGATGTAGCCCCTGGCTTGCGCCACCGGGAAATGATGATTGGCTTCGTAAGCAAGCTGGGTCGAGTCGGTTGCCAGGATAGCGTCCGGGGGCAGGGCCTCACGCAGCGCTTCCAGCAGCCTTACACGACGCCTGACTGTCTCACCCAGCCCTTGCGCAATCTGTTTTTTTAGCCCGGCGACAAGCTCCGCTCCCTTCCCTTCCCACGCAACAACAGGCTCTTCAGCGAGAGCTTTATTCAGCGCGGCAAGTGCCTTGCGCGCGTCCCCCAGAATGGGCAAGTCCGGCCTGTGGGTGCGCATCAATTGTTCGGCCTCGATATCGATGCGAATGAGCCGCCCGTTGATCTTGATCGGCTCAGGCGCCAGATTCCTGTCGGTCTCCGAAAATTCCGTGGCCACGGCCAGCACCACGTCGGCCTCGGCTATTATTTTCCGGGCACAGTCAAAGGGCAGCGTCGCCCCGGCGCACAAGGGATGTGTTTCATCCACGACGCCCTTGGCGGCCAGCGTGAGAAACACCGGTGCTCCAAGCTTCTGGATCAATTCTCTGGCTTCGATGCTGGCGTCGACACTGCCACCCCCAAGCAGAACTACAGGTCTGACAGCTTGCGCGAGTTCGCGCGCCGCCTGCTGAATCACCTCATGGTCAGGAGACGGCTTCGGACAAATAACTGCGTCATCATGCAGAAATTGGACTTCCTGGGTAATGATGTTGACAGGAATCTCGATATGCACGGGACCCGGGCGTTCACCGCTGAACGACGCAAATGCCCGGGCAAGCACTTCGGCAAGATCGAGAGGATCAAACAATGTGTGACTAAACACCGTGTAACCGGCGGTAACGTTACGCTGGTCGGGCAGTTCATGCAGACGCCCGACACCCATTCCCAGGTCCTGGGTATTGTTCACCGCAGAGATCACCAGCATGGGTATCGAGTCGGAATACGCCTGACCCATGGCCGTGGCCGCGTTGGTCACACCCGGACCGGTAATCAGGAAACACACGCCAGGCTTGCCCGTGACCCTCGCATACCCGTCGGCCATAAAACCTGCGCCCTGCTCGTGACGCGGAGTCACGTGGCGAATCCGCGTATCCGGAAGCCCACGATACAATTCGACGGTATGAACGCCAGGTATGCCAAAGACGGTGTCCACACCGTAGGCCTCGAGCAATTTGACCAGCACTTCGCCGCAAGTCGCCATCAGTGGATCTCCCTTAACGCTGACTAGCTGCGCGGCAAAACCGTTCGCAACCAGGCACCAATATCGCTAATTTCCTGCGCACACACCGCGTGAGGCATGTCGTAGGCATGCCACTGTACCGCGTAACCCTCGGCCAGAAGGCGATCTCGCGACTGCTGGCCCCAGGCGAAAGGCAACACCGGATCTTGCCGGCCATGCGCCATGAACAGGGGAATTCCCGGCGCCGACGGGCTGGCTTCCGTCTGCAGGCTATCCGCCAGCGGCAGATAGGTGGACAGGGCCATGATGCCAGCCAATCCTCCCGGTCGTCGCAAACCCAGGTGCAAGGCAATGGCGCCGCCCTGCGAGAATCCGGCGAGTACGATACGCTCGGCGGGGATCCCCCGGTCGTTCTCCCGCTGAATCAGGGCTGCAACCTGCTCGGCACTGGTACGTATTCCCTGTTCATCCGGTCGGCCCTGGCGATCCAGGCTCAGGATGTCGAACCAGGCGCGCATCGGCATGCCGCCGTTCAGCGTTACCGGTCGAACCGGCGCATGGGGAAACACAAAACGTACACTGCGCCCGCCCAAATCCAGCTCTGGCACGATAGGTTCAAAATCATGCCCGTCCGCGCCCAGGCCATGCAGCCAGATCACGCTGTACTCAGGGTTCTCCCCGGTATTGCACTCTACAGTTTCCAGATTGCCGATCATGCTGTCTCGCTGCTGGATATAAAGTGGCACATGGTAACAGAGGCCTATCTTGCGTCCGCCTGATTTTCCGGCGTGGCCTGTATGAATGGCTGCAGGGACTCCAGCCTTGCGCTTACTGCACACAAACCGGGGTAGGGCGTCAGGTCGGTTGCAAAGCGACGTGCGTTATACATCTGGGGCACAAGACAGGCATCTGCCATGCTGATGCGGTCCCCAAAACACACTTCGCCCGCATGCGTGTAACGCTGTACCAGCGTCTCCAGGGCAGCGAACCCCTCGCCTATCCAGTGCCGGTACCAGGTCGCTACGTTGATCTCGTCCTGGCCCATATTTTTCTTTAAATATTGCAGCACGCGAAGATTGTTCAGCGGATGCACATCGCAGGCAATCAGCTGGCACATGGCCCTGACCTGGGCCCTTGCGGCCGGCCCGTCGGGCAATAGCGGAACTTCCGGATGGGTCTCATCCAGGTATTCCATTATGGCCAGGGACTGGGAAACCACTGTTTGACCATCTTCGAGCACCGGTATCAGACCCTGCGGGTTGAGCGCCAGGAATTCCGGAAGGCGATGCTCTCCGCCATTTTTCATAAAATCCGTGGGTACGGACTCGTAGGCGAGTCCCTTCAGATTCAAGGCAATGCGTACACGGTAGGCCGCGGAGCTGCGAAAGTAGGTGAATAGCCTCACTTGGGAACCTCTGATTTATTCTGTGCGAGGTGAATTGTAAGCGAAAAGACAAAGTTTCAAGACGCCTTAGTCATCTTCCCGAAGGCTGGCTATGGTCACACCGTGACGACCAAGCCCCGCTGCAAAACTCTTCACACCCTCGTTCATTTCGCTGCCCTTCACCACATCCATACCACGTCTGCATTCATTCGCCAGAGCGGAAGACAGGTCCAGGTCCCATTGTTCATAGACGCTCGCACGATCACTGCGCAGGCACTGCTGCGGCATGGCGGCCAACTGCTCCGCCAGCTCCATCGCGGTTACCAGCGCCTTGGCTGGCGGGCAGACACGGTTCACCAACCCCATCTCCAGCGCCTCATTCGCGCTTACCTCTCTGCCGGTAAGTACCAGGTCCAGCGCGCGCCCCATGCCGACGACGCGCGGCAGGCGCACGCTACCCCCGTCCACCAGCGGCACACCAAAGCGCCTGCAGAATACGCCGAGCATGGCATCCTGGGCCGCCACCCGAAGATCGCACCACAGGGCCAACTCCAGCCCGCCGGCAACGGCATAGCCCTCGATGGCTGCGATAACCGGCTTGGACAACTGCATTCGGGTCGGCCCCAGGGGGCCATCACCATCCTGATGCAGGGTATTTGAGCCCTCGCCCGCAGCCAGTGCCTGCAGATCAGCGCCTGCACAAAAGCTGTCGCCACCGTGCAGGATCGCAACCAGGGCCTGCGAATCTGCGTCAAATTGCCTGAATGCGTCGGCCAGCGCGCGGGCGGTCGGTCCATCCACCGCATTGCGCCTCTCCGGCCGCTCCAGGCCAATGATCGTTATCGCTCCATGTCGCGTAACCGTGATGCTCATAATCTGGCTCCAATGAGTCCATTAATTAGCCATGGCCGGAACTTACCCAAAATCCGGCGCATGTTCTATGATGCGTGGTCTTGATGCGGCCACCTCGTGGATGGCCCTGGTTAACTGTATCCAAGGGAAGACTGCATGAGTATATGGTTCAAGAACTGCACGCTGGAGGACATCAAGCGAACATCCTCGCACAAGGACCTCACCCATTCACTGGGCATCGAGTTTACTGAGCTTGGGCCAGACTTTTTGCGCGGCAGCATGCCGGTAGATGAGCGCACCAGGCAGCCCTATGGTTTGCTGCACGGCGGCGCCTCGGTGGCGCTGGCGGAGACCCTGGGCAGCCTCGCCTGTTACCTGACCTTGAACCCTGACAGCCACTACAATGTTGGACTGGAAATTAACGCCAACCACGTACGAGGCGTGCGTGAAGGGCTGGTTACGGGTACCGCCAGGCCGCTGCACATGGGTAGAACCACACATGTGTGGGAAATTCGCGTCGTGGATGAAAAGGACAAGCTGGTCTGCATCTCCCGGCTGACACTCGCCATACTGGCGCGCACGGATGCATGATTCAAGGGAGTACGGCATGAATTACGCAGGCAACGGAACACTCACGCGTCAACTGATCACTGCCGTCGCAGTGCTTATCGCGCTGGCGGGTTGCGGCAACAAGAGCGGTCTGTTTATGCCCGAAAAACCGCCAACGCAGACGCAAGACGAGGCGACGCAGTCAAACGGTGCAGAGGACCAGGGCGATGCAGCCGACACGCCGGTCCAGAAACCCGAAGAGGACCAATGAGTAATCCCAAACCACTGGTCCTGGTAGATGGATCTTCCTACCTGTACCGGGCCTTCCATGCCCTGCCCCCGCTAAGCAATTCCCGGGGCGAACCTACCGGGGCAATTCACGGTGTGCTGAACATGCTCAACCGTCTGCTCAAGGACTATGAGCCGGAGCGGGTTGCAGTGGTATTCGACGCCAGGGGAAAAACTTTTCGGGATGACCTGTTTGAGCAATACAAGGCTAACCGGCCGCCCATGCCCGATGAATTGCGCAGCCAGGTGGAACCACTGCTGGAAGCAGTTGCCGCCATGGGACTGCCTTTACTCCGGGTCCAGGGTGTGGAAGCCGACGACGTTATCGGCACCCTGGCCCGGCGCGCAGCCACTGCAGGCCATGACACCCTGATTTCCACGGGCGACAAGGACATGGCCCAGTTGGTAGACCGACACGTCACCCTGGTCAACACCATGACCAACAAGACCATGGACAGGGATGGGGTGAAGGAGAAATTCGATGTCTATCCGGAGCAGATCGTGGACTACCTGGCCCTGGTTGGCGACAGCTCGGATAACATCCCCGGCGTGCCCAAGGTGGGTCCGAAGACCGCCGCCAAGTGGTTGAACCAGTATGACACCCTGGACAACATCATCGCCCATGCCGACGAGATACCCGGCAAGGTGGGCGAGAGCCTGCGCGAGAATCTCGTGCAACTGGAGCTGTCGCGCAAGCTCGCCACCATAGACTGCGATGTGGCACTGGACCTGGAACCGGAGCAACTGACGCAATCGGCGCCGGACCTGGACACCCTGCGTGAACTCTACACTCGGCTGGAAATGAATTCGCTGTTGCGACAGCTGCCCGGAGCCGGTCAAGACGCCCCTGATGCGATGACTCCCCAGCCAGCGGCCATGAAAACCCATTACCACATCGTACTCACCCTGGCGGAGCTCAGGAGCTGGAAGACGCGTCTGGAAAAGGCCGAACTTTCCGCCCTGGACACCGAGACCACCGGACTGGACTACATGCAGGCTGAACTGGTTGGCGTGTGTATCAGCGTGCAGGCCGGTGAGGCGGCATATATTCCGGTCGCCCATGATTATCCCGGAGCACCAGAACAGCTTGCCCGGGATACCGTACTTGCCGAACTCAAGCCCTGGCTGGAGAATTCCGAGCATCTCAAGGTTGGCCACCACATCAAGTACGATGCGCATATCCTGGCCCGCTATGACATCAACCTGCGGGGTATAGCGCACGACACCATGCTGGAATCCTATGTGCTGGACAGCACCGCCACCCGTCATGACATGGATTCGGTTGCACGCAAGTACCTGGGGGTGGAAACGACCTCCTTCGAGCAAGTAGCGGGAAAAGGCGCCAAGCAGCTCACCTTTAACCAGGTCGAACTGGGACTGGCGGCTCATTACGCTGCCGAGGACGCCGACATAACGCTGCGTTTGCACCAGGTGATGTGGGAACGACTTTCCCACCATACGATGCTACGGCAGGTATACCAGGACATTGAGATTCCCCTCGTGAGCGTGCTGCAACACATGGAGCACACAGGAGTCCTGATCGATACCTTCATGCTGGCCCGTCAAAGCAAGGAGCTGGCCCAGGGCATGCACGAGTTGGAACTTCAGGCCCACGAGGCGGCCGGTGGACCCTTCAATGTCGCCTCGCCCAAGCAGTTGCAGGAAATTCTGTTCGAGCGACTCCAGCTACCGGTGATACGCAAAACACCCAAGGGACAGCCTTCCACAGCCGAAGACGTGCTGCAGGAACTGGCCATCGACTATCCGCTGCCAAGACTGATCCTTGAGCACCGGAGCATGGCCAAGCTCAAATCCACCTACACCGACAAGCTGCCCGGTCAGGTGGACAGGACCACCGGACGGGTGCACACCTCGTATCACCAGGCTGTGGCTGCTACCGGACGCCTGTCCTCCTCGGATCCCAACCTGCAAAACATCCCTATACGCACCGCCGAGGGACGCCGCATACGCCAGGCCTTCATCGCGCCCAAGGGCTATTGCCTTATTGCTGCCGACTACTCTCAGATTGAGCTGCGCATCATGGCGCATTTGTCCGGCGATCCCGGTCTGCTCAAAGCTTTTGCCGAGGACCGGGATATTCACCAGGCAACGGCTGCAGAGGTATTTGGTGTGGACCTGGACGCGGTCAGCAAGGATCAACGGCGTTCCGCCAAGGCCATAAATTTCGGTCTGATCTACGGCATGTCGGCATTCGGACTGGCCCGGCAGCTGAACATAGGTCGAAGCGAGGCGCAGGATTACGTGAATCTGTACTTCGAACGTTACCCCGGTGTGAAGGCCTACATGGACAACACTCGCAAGCTGGCCAAGGAGCAGGGCTACGTAGAAACAGTCTTTGGCCGCAGGCTTTACCTGCCGGAGATCAACTCCCGCAATGGCCAGCTGCGCCAATATGCGGAGCGCAGCGCCATTAATGCCCCCATGCAGGGCACCGCCGCCGATATTATCAAGCTCGCCATGATCGGGGTGGACACCTGGCTGCAGTCTTCCCCCGTGGATGCCCGGTTGATCATGCAGGTGCACGACGAACTGGTGGTGGAAGTCAGGGACGAGGAAGCCGCGGCGGTGCAGAAAGAACTGGTCCGGCGTATGAGCCAGGCGGCCAGCCTCAAAGTACCGCTAAAAGTCGATGCAGCAAGGGGGCTAAACTGGGACGAGGCCCATTAGGGAGCTCCTGACTTGTCCCGGGCTTAGGGGATAGCGGGCGAAAAAGCCCTATGCAAGGCGCCAATCGCACGCACTGATGGCGCTACTGCGAAGATTGGCTGCACAGAAGCTGGATTGTTGGCCGCAAGATTCGAGTCCACGACCCGATCAGAAACCCCTTAATCCGATGGTATGGGTTCAGGAGCCTGGAAAAATGCTTCCAGATGCGCCCGTGCCTCTTCCAGCCCGGTTTTCTTGGTGGCTGAAAACAATTGCACTGTTGCCAGTTCGCCCACAGCCTTCCTGACCTTGAGCAAGGTGCTGCCGGCGGCCCCGCGACTCAATTTGTCCGCCTTGGTCAACAGCACGTGTACGCGGCAGCCATTGGCCGTGGACCAGGCAAGCATCTGCTGGTCAAACTCGGTTAGCGGGTGCCGGCAGTCCATGACCAGGACCAATCCAACCAGGGACTGGCGACCCACAAAATACGACTCCATCAAGGTCCGCCAGTGCCGACGAATAGCGTCCGGCACTTTTGCATAGCCATAACCGGGCAAATCCACCAGCCGACGCGTTGCATCCAGGGCAAAAAAATTCACCAGCTGGGTGCGTCCCGGGGTCTTGCTGATACGTGCCAGGGCCTTGCGGCCGGTAATGGCGTTAAGCGCGCTGGATTTACCCGCGTTGGAGCGCCCGGCAAATGCAACTTCCTGGCCCTCGTCAGGCAGAAACTGTTCCGCGCGGTTGGCGCTGGTTAAAAAATCAGTGTTGGGATAGCTGGACACGGGCTTTTCGTTGGCTCGGTGTATTCGGGAGACGGGCTATGTCGTGTACAATCTGGGTCTTTGCGCAGCTTGGAGGAGCCGGCAGGCGACCCGCAAGCTGCGAGGGTATCACCGTACGGAGCAAGAACGCCATGAAGAAGCTCGCTGTCTACCTCAGCATTTGTCTCGGGCTCGGCCTGATTACCCAGGCCAAAGCCGAAGGTAACGCAGAAGCCGGCAAGGCCCGGTCGGCTACTTGTGCCGCCTGTCATGGCATGGATGGCAACAGCGTGAATCCCCAGTGGCCCAGTCTCGCTGGCCAGGATTCCGGCTACATTGCGCGCCAACTGATGGCGTTCAAGTCGGGCGACAGGGAGAACGTCCTGATGAGTCCGCAGGCCATGGGCCTGATGGATCAGGACGTCGAGGATCTTGCCGCCTACTTCAGTAGCCAGGCCATCGCGCCCGGCACTGCCGATCCCGAACTGGCTCCGGCAGGCGAACGCCTCTATCGGGGCGGCAACCTGGAGGCCAATATCGCGGCCTGCGCGGCCTGCCACGGACCGACCGGCAGGGGTAACCCGCCAGCCTCCTACCCCGCCCTGGCGGGTCAGCACGCAGATTACGTGGTGGCCCAGCTGAAGGCCTATCGCGAAGGTTCGCGCAAGACCGATGCCTCGATGAACCAGATGATGCGCAATGTCGCAGCCCGCATGACCGACAAGGAAATGCGTGCGGTGGCAGCTTACATCCAGGGTCTGCGCTCCGAGTAACCCCGAAAATACACTATTAAAATATTTGAACATGACAAGGAAACTCGCCATGAAATGCATTTCTCCGCTTGCCTTGATTTTGCTTGTGACCCTGCTTGCCGGATGCGGCAATAGCGACAAGGAGCAGGTCGCGTCGCAGCCCGCTCCCGACGCACAACAAGCTTCCGCAACGCTTGACACCACGCCGGCTGAGGTCGCCGAGGCCGTGGCCGAGCCCGTCGCCGAGGCGGTGGAAGCGGGCGAAGGCGAGTTGGGTTCCGAGCCCCAGGCCAGCACCGAGATTCGCCTGGCCCAGGCAACCCCCACCCCCCTGGCTACCCGGTTTGTAGCCGGCAAGCATTACACACTGATCAATCCGGCGCAGCCGACCGTGAGCGCGCCTGACCAGGTCGAGGTGACAGAATTTTTCTATTACACCTGCCCTCACTGCTACAACTTTGAGCCATTCGTACAGACCTATTTGGCCCGCAAGCCGGCCTATGTAAATTTTGTCCGGGTACCGGCGGTATTCAACCCGGGCTTGGAGTTGTATGCCCGCGCCTATTACGCGGCCGAAGCGATGGGCATCCTTGAAAAGACCCACGGCGCCATGTTCAAGGAAATCCACGTCAAGCGGAACATGATGACTACCGAGGACGCCATTGTGGACTTTTACATATCCCTGGGGGTTGATGGCGTCGAATTCCGCAAGACATTCAATTCTTTCGCGGTAGACACCAAGTTGCGCCAGGGCGCAACTATGGCTCGGCGCTTCAAGATCACCGGAGTACCCACCGTAGTCGTCAACGGAAAATACATGACCGGTGGCAGCTTGGCCGGAAGCTATGAGACTTTGCTGGAAATTATCGACGAACTGGTGATGATTGAGCACACCCGCTAGACGGTGGCACGACGCATGTTTGAAAAGGGACCGTCAGGTCCCTTTTTTTAACCTCGAACCCCCATTTGGAAATCCGCGTGCACTCCTTGCCGGCAAGCGAGCAGAGACTTGCTTAAAAAGGGTTTGCCTAAAGTGACTATTGACAGACCATCCTGGAAGGCTTACCTCTTACCTCATGGTTCATTCCGATACGGCGGGTTCGCGGGCTCCTGTGGTGCATAAGCATGCACTGTCAGTCGGGCAGGTGGTCGCGCGGGTTATCTTGATTATCAGCGTCGCCGAGACTTTTATCATGCTGGGCGCCAGCCAGCTGACGTTCAACGTGAACCCGGTCACCGCGGCGTTCCTGGATGGACTGCTGTTGCTGATGATATCCACCGGACCGATATTTTTCTGGGTGGTTCGACCATTTGCACGCGCCCACGAAGAAGCCAGCAAGCATATCGAATACCTTGCCTATCACGACTCACTGACTGATCTGCCAAATCGACGCATGCTATTTGAGCACCTGGAACGGGCGCTGGCGGCCTGCGCCCGTCATCGCGATTACGGCGCGGTAATGCTTCTCGACCTGGACGGCTTCAAGCACATTAATGACGATCACGGCCACGACATGGGGGACCATTTTCTCAGGCAGATTGCCGAGGGCCTGCAGAGCAACAAGCGCAAGGAGGACATCGTCGCGCGGCTCGGCGGGGACGAGTTCGTGGTACTCGCCCAACAGCTTGGCACGTCCAGGGATGAAGCCGAAACCAGGGCCCGCGCAATTTCGGTCAAGTTGCAGCGCGCCACCCTCGAACCGGTGAGATACGAGGCGCAAGAACTACAGGTTGGCTGCAGTATCGGCATTCGCTTGTTGGGGCCACGGCGAATCAGTGCCGCCCAGGCAATACGCGAAGCGGATATCGCTATGTACGCGGCCAAGAGGGATCGGAATTCTGCTGTACGTGTATTCAAGGAAACAGCTCCGGTGGTGGTGGCAGAGACCGAAAGCGCCGACGGGATCCGCATGAAGGCCGGGTAGCGACCCGTAACCCGTCTATCAAGATTTGACCTTACTGGCGCAAACACCCCGTATCACTCATATACCCGGCTTTCCCACCTGGAACATCCGATTTCTCCGGTCAGCATACTGGCGGCGGACAGTCGCCTGGCCCATTGGGTGCCTTCCCTTGCCAATCCAGGCAACCCACCTCTAAGATGGCTGGCCGGCCCGCGGGCACGCTACGCAAATCACGGGATATCCAATGACCAAGCTCATCACCACCTCCGTCGTCCGGGGCAGCAATCAGGGCGAGAGTCATGGTGGCATTTACCTGATAGACCTGGATGCACGAACGGTGGTCCAGACCATAGACTGGGACAAGGCCGATATCGATTGGCAGGGTCGCGGCTGGGACCGTGGACTGCGTGGAATTGCCTTTGACAGAGGCAATGTTTATATCGCCGCCAGCGATGAATTATTCGCCTACACACCCGAATTTGAGCTGATTAACTCGTGGCGTAACCCCTACCTGCGGCACTGCCATGAGATCTGCGTCCACGAGCGG
>JAPHSC010000120.1 GCA_026193125.1 Gammaproteobacteria bacterium | reverse complement strand
CTATCACCATATTCTGCGCCCCGCGGACGGTCGTCCCGTGGAAGGCGTCCACAGTGTGAGTGTAATTGGCCCCGATGGAACACTTACCGATGGCCTGTCGACCAGTCTGTTTGTGATGGGGCCCGAGGACGGGCTGAAGTTGCTGAAGCAGTTTCCCGGATATGAGGCGCTGTTCGTGACTAATGACAATTATTACTATTCGGAAGGCCTGGCCCCCGATTGATCAGGCCGCCCACCCCGGCCGCGGGATCCCGATTAGTCATATTTCAGTGATTCCTTTCCATAATCCATGCCGATCCGTGACCGAGGTCACAGGATTCAGGCGCTTTCCCTGCTAACTTTGCCTTGCAAGATGCGACGCTTCCGCACAGCGGGGCTAGCATTATGATGTAAAGCCGAACAAGGGCAAACCTGTCGAAAGGCGGGGACGCAAAGCTTCCGGTCTAAGGGCCATCCCGGCAAGGGATGGCTACGACAGCGGGGCTGCTCGCAAGTACGCGTCCGCGCTCGATACCGATGCCCAACGGCTGGTCAGTAACCCCGCAAGGGAACCTGTTAACCACAGAGCGCGGCGCGGAAATGAAAAGAGTACCGGTACACGTATTACTTACGATGCTTATCGCCTCCCTGGCGACGGGCACAGCTTGGTCTTCGGCTCTTGTCGACCAGCCGGCGCCGGACTTCGCCCTTCGCGGCATTGATGGCAGAACCCTGAGGCTGAGTGAGTATCGCAGTGAAATTGTGTTGCTCAGCTTTGCTTCCGACTCGTGTGCCAGGTGCCGCAAGGCCTTGCCCTTTTTCGAGGAACTTCAACGCCAGTATCAAGGCGCCGGGCTTAACGTCATCGCTGTCGATATCGAGGGTGACTCCAACCAGGCAAACGGCCTGGCTATGGAGCTTGGACTGAATTTCCCGATTCTGCTGGATACCGACCAATCGGTAAGCCGGCTCTATGACCTGAACCAGTTGCCGTTGACCTTGCTGATAGACCGCGAGGGCAGGGTCCACTCAATTAACAAGGGTTTTCGGGGCGATAGCGGTGCGCAGATCAGCGCCGAACTAGCCCAACTGTTGGCGGACTAGATGTCGCGCCCATGGAGAGGATGAAATGAAGCTGAAAGCAAAGTTGGGCAGGTTTGCAGGAGTACTGTTGCTCGCGTTGATGACGCAGAGCGCATTGGCAGGCTCGGCCGATCCGACTCAGGAACTGGCTGCACTTGATCAGCAGACCCAGGCGTTGAAGAAGTCGGTTCTGGAGTTGAACCGCGATTTGTTCGTGCTTGAGGAGGAGTTGCTTTATCCGTCGAACACGCAGGTGGCGGTATTCGTTTCGCTTGACGTCGGTGAGTATTTCGCCCTGGATTCAGTGGAGTTAAGCGTTGATGGCAAGAACGTCAGCAACTACCTGTATACGGAGCGCGAGCTCGAGGCGTTGCATCGCGGCGGCGTGCACCAGTTGTTCATCGGCAACCTGAAGGTAGGTGAGCATGAACTGGTCGCAGTGTTCACCGGCCAGGGACCGCATGCGCGTGACTATCGCCGCGGTGCCTCACTGAAGATCGACAAGAACATAGGCTCAAAGTACGTCGAGCTGCGAATTTCCGACAGCGCGCAGGCGATGCAGCCTGAGTTTGTTGTGCGTGAGTGGGAATAATTCATGACGCGTAATGCCATTCAGCATTGTTGCAGCCTTGTCGCCTCGCTGGCGATTCTGGCAGTCACCATAGGCCCCGTCAGGGCCGATGGTCTGGATGGCTTCGTGGTCCAGGATCCGCACTATGGTGAAGTACTGTTTCACTTCTATCAGCAGGATCAGTTTACCGCGTTGACCCATCTGGTGACGGCGCGTAGTCAGAATCGTGTGCAGCGCCACCAGGATGATGCCGAACTGCTGCAAGGCGGTTTGCTCCTGTCCTGGGGACAACATGATGAAGCCGGCAAGATATTTGAGCGGCTGCTGGACGCGACCGATGACACGTCTGTACGCAATCGCACGTGGTTTTACCTGGCAAAAGTGCGCTATCAACGTGGCCATCTGGAAGCAGCCGAGCGTGCCTTCGAAAGCATCACTGCACCGCTACCGCCCGAGCTGGAGGCCGAGCGTTACAACCTGCAGGCGCGACTTTACATGGATAACGGCCGTTACGCGGAGGCGGTTGCTCTGCTGAACAACTGGCACGGCGATGAGACGTGGACCGCGTATGCGAATTACAACACCGGTGTGGCGCTGGTACGCATGGGTCAGCTCGAAATGGGCGCAACGCTGCTGGATCGCGTAGGCACCATGCGGGCCTCTACAGAGGAAATGCGCAGTCTGCGTGATCAGGCCAATGTTGCGCTGGGCTTCTCCTACTTGCAGGCGCAACTGGATGGAGATGCCAGGTCGGTGCTGCTGCGGGTGCGCCTGAACGGGCCGTTTTCCAACAAGGCGCTATTAGGCGCAGGCTGGGCGGATTCCGCCGGTAAAAACTACCAGGCAGCGCTTGGACCATGGCTGGAACTGAGTGACAGGGATCTGCTGGACAGCGCGGTGCAGGAGTCGCTACTGGCGGTTCCCTATGCTTTTGCCCAACTGGGCGCTGAGCCCCAGGCGGCTGAACATTACACGCGGGCCCTGGATATTTTCGGTACAGAGCTGGCGCGGCTCGATAATGCGCTGGCGGACGCCGATACAGGCAGATTGCTCAATAGTCTTCTGGAGACAGAACCCGGATCGATGGGCGGCTGGTACTGGCAGCTAGACAGTCTTCCGGATGACGAGCGTACGCGCTATTTGTATTTTGCCATTGCCGACCACCGGTTCCACGAAGGGCTGAAAAGCTATCGGGATCTGGCCGCGCTAGACACACATCTTACCCAGTGGCGGGACAAACTGGGCGCCTATCGCGACATGCTTGCAACCCGTGAGCTGGCCTATGCCGAACGCCTGCCAGTGTTGCAGGACAAGGTCGCCCAGTTTGATCTGCCGGCGATGCTGGCACAGCAGGAACTGAATACACGACGCACGGAACAGGCGCGAGCGACAAGAGACATTGTCGCCTTAGCGCCGAATGTCGAGCAGCAGCAATGGAGGCGTTTGCTGGCTATGGAGAACGCCCCGGCCTGGGATACCGAGGCCGCCAGTGGACTGCAGGAAAAGCAACGGGTTCTTAAGGGCGTCCTCCTGTGGAATATGGATAGGGAATTTCGCGTGCGTCTGTGGCGTCAGGACAAGGCTAACGAAGCGCTGGCGGAGGATCTGAAGCTGGCCGCCGAGCAGTTTGCGGCAATTGAGCTGGCTACCGACTCCCTGCCTGGCACGGTACTCAGTTTCGAGACGCGTATTGATGCGCTGGAAGCGTTCATCGGTGAATTGCAGGCCCGCCTGGGTGTGTCCATGGAGCAGTATGCGCTATTCCTGAACGGTATCGCGACCGATGAGTTGGTCGCGCAACGTGAGCGACTGCTTACTTATCGCGCGCAAGCGCGGTTTGCCTTGGCGTCTGTCTACGACCGCATGGCTGCTCAGAACCGGTAGGCGGCGCGAATCATGACAGGCAAAATAGCAATAACACTTGTGGCACTGACCTGGCTCTCGCCGGTCGCTGCCGGCAATGGTGACCGGCTTGAAGATGAGGTGACCATCGGTTCGCTGGAGCGGCGTGCCGTTGCAATACCACCCGCCAGTACGCCTGTTGGAGATAATCGTGCTGCGATAGAGCAATACCGGGAATACCTTGCCCTGCCGGAAACGGATCCAGCCCTGCAACTGGAGGCGCTACGTCGTTTGGGTGATCTCAGTCTTGAGGTCGGCGAAACCGAGAATATCGACAATCCCGACTACCAGGACACTATGGCCTTTCACACCGATGCCATTCGTATATACGAACAATGGCTGGTTCGCTACGACGGTGACGAGAAGGCCGATAAGGTCTTGTACCAATTGTCACGTGCCTACGAAAGCGCGGGTGATGCGGACAAGGCTCTAGCCACACTGGATCGCCTGGTTGGCGAGTACCCTCGGAGTGCTTACCTTGCGGAGGCAGAGTTTCGGCGCGGCGAGATCCTGTTTGTGCGCAAGAACTTCCATGCTGCGGGATTGGCCTTTGACCGGGTGGTCAAGATCGGTGACACCTCGCCGTTCTACCAGCAGGCGCTTTACAAGAGCGGCTGGTCGCTATTCAAGCAGGCTGAATATGACGAAAGTATCAGCACCTTCCTGGATCTGCTGAACCTGCGCCTGGCGGCCGTTGAAATCAATGAGACAGCCGAGGCTGATGAACCGGCCTTGCTTGCAGCCATGACCCGCCCTGATCGTGAGTTGGTGGATGACACGCTGCGTATTCTCAGCCTGACCTTTTCTTACCTGGAAGGCCCCACAAGCATCAATGCCTATCTGGACCAGCGCAACGCTGCTGACTCCTCCTATCTGCTCTATACCAGCCTGGGCGCCCTGTACCGCGAAAAGGATCGCTATCTGGACGCAGCGAATACCTATCTTGCCTATGTTGAACGCGAACCCTTTGCGTACTATTCGCCGGCACTCTCGACCCTGGCGATTGACGCCTATCGTGATGGCCGATTCCCGAGCCTGGTGCTCGAAGCCAAGCAGACATATGTCGAAAATTATGGCTTGCACAGCGACTACTGGGCATTTCACGAGGTCAGTAATCGCCAGGATGTTATAGACCCGCTCAAAAGCAATCTCAGCGATTTGGCGTTGCACGATCATGCCGAAGCCCAGAAAACGGGTGCGCCGGAAGCCTACGCGCGGGCGGCCGGCTGGTACCGGCGCTTCCTGGAATATTTCCCGGCTGATCCGGATTCTGCGCAACGCAGTTTTCTACTCGGTGAAATCCTCATGGAATCCGGCGACTATGTGGCCGCTACCGAGTTCTACGAACTTGCAGCCTATTTTTACCCAGGTTATCCGCAGGCCGCCGAAGCCGGTTATGCCGGCTTGCTTGCTTCTCGTGCCCAGCTGGCGATTTCAAGTGGCACCGAGAAGCAGCGATGGGAGATGCAGCAATTGGGACGATCCGTCCGCTTTGCTACGGTTTTCCCGCAGCATCCCCAGTCGGCCGCAGTGCTAACGGATGCGGCGGAGTCCTATTTTGCAGCTGGCAAGATGGAATCGGCAATTTGGCTGGCCGGGCAAGTGCTTGAGCGTGACCTTACGGACACACCGCAGTTACGCAAAGTCGCCTGGACGGTGATTGCACACGGGAATTTCGATCTCGGTGACTATGCGCGAGCTGAAGTCGCCTACAGTGAGCTGCGGTCCCTGGGCGGGAGCCCGGCACTGGCTGGGGTGGCACTGGATGAGCGGATTGCTGCTGCTGTATATCGCCAGGCGGAGTCTGCCCAGCTGAGCGGCGATACAGATGCGGCCGTGAGAAATTACCTGCGCGTCGCCACTGCAGCGCCGAGCGCTGCCACCGGGGCCAACGCGGTGTATGACGCAGCGGCACTACTCATGACAGAACAAAGCTGGGACCGGGCGATTGAGGTGCTCAAGCAGTTTCGGACCAGCTACCCGCAGCACAAGTTTAGCGATGATGTGACCACCAAGCTGGCGCTTGCCTATCAGCAGTCAGACCAATCGATCATGGCGGCGCAAGAGTTCGAGCAGGTTGCCACGCTGGAATCGGCTGATATGGCGGTACGTCGCGAAGCGCTGTGGACAGCCGCAAACCTGTACCAGGAATCCCTGAATCTGGCTGACGCGAGACGTGTTTGGGAGAAGTTTCTCAAGCAGTACCCCGATCCATTTGATGAGGCACTGGAAGTGCAGCAGAGACTGGCTGACCTGGCCAGCGAGATGGATGACCTGGCCGACCGTCGACAGTGGCTCGAGTCAATCGTAAGCAGTGATGCATACGCGGGTCAGCAGCGCACTGACCGCAGCAAGACACTGGCTGCCCTGGCCACGCTTGAGTTGGCTGATCCACAACGCCTGGCCTTTGAGTCCGTGCGTCTTACCGCACCGCTTGCGGACAGTCTGAAGCTGAAGAAAAGCCTGATGGAGTCGGCGTTAGCGTCCTACAACAAGGCTGCCGGTTATGGCGTCGCCGAGGTGACCACGGTCGCCACCTATCGTCTTGGCGAATTGTATTACCAGTTTGGTGCAGATTTGATGGATTCCGAGCGGCCGGGCGGGCTCAACGAGGAAGAGCTCGATCAATACGAAATCTTGCTTGAAGAGCAGGCCTTCCCGTTCGAGGAGCAGGCGAT
>JAPHSC010000086.1 GCA_026193125.1 Gammaproteobacteria bacterium | reverse complement strand
GTCAGACTTGTCAGCTTCAGACTTGTCAGCTTCAGACTTTTCGCATGCCTGGTCGCCCAGTTCCGGAGACGCGTTCACCACCTGGACCCTGGCTCCATCCTTTAGACCGGCCTGGCCAACCAGCACAAAGCGATCCTCATCCGACAGTCCCGACAGTATTTCAACCTTTCCTTCCCGTGTAATTCCCGTACTCAGCGGTCGGCGTACAGCCTTGCAATCCTGGATCAGGAAGACGGCTTCTTCCTCACCATCGACAACTATGGCCTCGCGCGGGATCACCAGCGCGTTGTCATGAATTTCGTGCACGATATGCACCCTTCCGAACATACCTGGTTTGAGGTTCCGGCTGGGGTCATCCACTTCGATGGTGATCTTGAAAGTGCCGCTCGCGGGATCAATGATGGGGCTGATCCTGGCAACATTCGCCGGGAATTGTTGTCCCTTGAGCGCGTCGACTTCTATCATCGATGACTGTCCCGGGCGAATCTTCCGGTATTCCTTTTCCGGCGCATGTAGATAAATGATCAATGGTTTCAGCGTGCTGATATGAAAGGTCCGGTCATTGGCGCTCAGTGTGTTGCCTACCTTGATGTAGCGCGCTGCAATAACGCCATCAATCGGTGCCCTGATCTGGGTGTAAGACAATTCCAGTTTCGCACGATCATAGCCGGCCTTTAGCGCATCCAGTTCGTACTTGATGTTTTCAAACGCCCCAACGCTGACCAGTCCCTTGTCGTGCAGGTCGAGGTTGCGCTGGTATTCGCGATCAAGTTTGTTCATGTTGGCTTCTGTCTGCTTCAACTCCAGGCGCAGGCGATCACCGTCCAGTACTGCCAACACCTGGCCTGACTTGACCTCGTCGCCTTCTTCAACCAGCAACTGGCGAACTTCGCCGCCAACCTTGGCTATGACGTCGGCTTCCGCGAAAGCTTCAATGGATGCGGTGCCGGAATAGGTTGCCAGCATTTGCTCTCGGCCAGGGAAGGCTACCTCGACCGGTACTGGTGGTGATTCTTCCTTGTCCTTCTCGCCGCCGGCGGCCTCGCCCTCGGGGCCTTTACCCTGGCAGCCCGACAGAAATGAGAGTGCCAGCAGGCATGCACCCAGGTGTTTAATGGAGGTCCGCATGAAAGGTTCCTTGTGGCTCTTTAGTGTTTTCTATTCTGCAGATTGATGTCTTCCGCTCAATCAGCCAGCATCCAATTCAGGGTTTTTCATTGCCGCAACCGGTGTGCCCTCTCTGAGACTGCTGCTTCCTGACAGGATGACAGTTTCATGGCTCTCCAGACCGGCCAGGATTTCAGTCATCCCTGCATCGGATATTCCAGTCTGTACCACCCGCCTTCTTGCTTCACCATCGGTCACTACGTACACCACTGTATCGGTATCCTCCTGAATGATGGCCGTTTTTGGCAGCAACATGGCATTGTCATGCCGCTCGACTGCAATCTGGACCCGGGAAAACATGCCTGCTGCGATTCCGTGTTGGGGCGGGCTCATTGCCAACTGGACCCCGAAAGTACCGGTCGCGGGATCCACGGTCGGGCTGATTCGGCTAACAACTGCCTCCTGGCTCAGGCCGGGCAGGGCGTCAAATTGCAGTGAGGCCTTCTGCCCAACGTCGAATTTGCCCAGTTCCGATTGGGGAACCTGTATACGCGCCAGCAAGGAGGCAGGATCGGTGATCCACATCACCGGGTCTCCCTCGGATAGAGTCTGTCCGACCTTTACCTTGCGTTCGACGACGATGCCCGAGATGGGGGCGACGATCCGAGTGTAGCTGTACTGAAGTTCGGCCAGTTCGTGGGCGGCACGGAGGGCTTCCATCCTGAACATCAGGTCCTCAAAATTGGTGGCTGCTACCAGGCCCTTTTCATTGAGCTCAATCTGTCGCCGATATTCCTGCTCAAGCTTGGCCAGGTTCGCGCGGGTCTTGAGGCTGTCAAGGCGCAATCTCTCCCCGTCCAGCGTCACCAGCAGCTCGCCGGCGCGCACAAATTGACCTTCCTCTATGTGGATTTCCCGAATTTCACCACTCGCGCGTGCACTCACCAGGGCCTCGATGTCGGCCTCAAGTGTGGTCGTGGCGAGGTAGCGGGCAGAAACACTCCCGGCAACCGGTTGGGTCATCTCTACCGCGAGACGCGTAAGGGTTTCCTGGGAGGCATCAGATGCCTCCACGCTGGCTTCACCAGTGCCACAAGCCTGCAACAAGGGCAGCAGACAGCAACTTAGACCAGCAATAAGCCTTTGAGTTTTCATGATTTTTTATAATCCTCACACATGACCTGGTCGACTATCGAATCAAGTAAATTGGTGTTGTAGTGAAGTATAACACTAAATACCCAATTGACAAGTCCCTATCTGTTGATTCGGTGAAACTGGAACACTTTCCCAAGGCCTGAAGACTGCACCACCCAACCTTCAAGACTTGTGACAGCGCCAGTTACGGGAAGTTTCAGGAATCGCTTTCCTGGCCACAAAAAAACGGGCCGACGTCTGCCGTCGGCCCGCTCGTGTCCGGTCGATCAGTTTGTCTCGGCTACCTGGGTGGCGGCTTTGAGAACCGATTTGGATTGCAGATTGATCATATCTATGACGATTTGCTCAGTTTCCCCGAGAATCACGTCGGGGCTTTCTTCCTCTTCTGCCAAGCTGCCGGGCAAATTCTGTCCATGCCCCGGCACTGATGGATCAATCGTCCCGCCGTCGGCCGAATCTTCGACCCCTTCGGCTGCCAGATCTTCGCCCTCGATCCCGCCTTTTTCATTCAGCTTGTCGCGTTCGGCCTTGCGGACTGCAAGATTCAACGAAACGGTCTTGCGTGCCCTGGCTTCCTCGAAAGTGGCGAATTCACCCAACAGGGCCTGGAACTGGGGATCCGTTGCAGCCCGCTCGCGGTGCCTTTCAACCAGGATCGGCAGTTCCTGGTCGGGTACGGCGTTGCCCGGTTTGAACGGTGAGCCATTGATCTGGTCCCAGGGCATGGCCGTCTTTTGCGAGCTTTCCCCAACCGACGCCATGTCGATAGCAGAGGGCAGTTCGATGTCAGGACTCACTCCCCGGTTCTGGGTGCTTCCACCGGTGACCCGGTAGTACTTGCCGATAGTCAGTGTAAGTTGGCCAAACCCCGGACTTTCTGAACGCTTGTAACGATCCAGACTGAACAGGTTTTGCACCGTACCTTTGCCATAGGTTTGCTGACCAACAACCACGCCCCGCTTGTAGTCCTGGATAGCAGCCGCAAAAATCTCCGACGCGGAGGCGCTAAAACGGTTCACCAGGACAGCCATCGGTCCGGTGTAGGCGACGTCGGGGTCCGCGTCATTGAGGACCTCGATACGGCCATTGGTATGACGCAATTGAACGACCGGGCCACTGCCGATAAAAAGGCCGCTAAGTGATTGAGCCTCTTGCAGATGGCCACCGCCGTTATTGCGTAAGTCCAGAATCAGCCCATCCATGCCGTCTGCCTTGAGTTCCTCCACCAACCTGCGCACATCGCGCGTCGTGCTGGTGTAGTTTTCGTCCCCAGCGATCAGGGCCTGGAAGTCCAGGTAGAAACTGGGTACCTCCACCACGCCGATTCGCAGGGTCTTTTCTCCGCGCTGTACTTCGACCATTTTCTTCTGCGCGGCCTGAGCCTCCAGCTTGATCTTGTCGCGAGTCAATTCAAGCACGAATTGCCCGGATCCGGGCGCAGCTCCGGCGGGCAGAATATGCAGGTTTACCCGCGTGCCTCCCGGGCCACGAATCAGGTCGACAACATCATCCAGCCGCCAGCCGATGACATCCACCAGGTCGCCGTCTTCCTGTCCTACTGCCGTTATGCGGTCATTTTGCTTGAGAGTGCCATCGATGGCAGCCGGGCCGCCTGGAATGACATTCATGATCGTCACATAGTCATCGATCAATTGCAGGGAGGCTCCGATGCCGTCATAGGACAGGCTCATCTGGATGCGGTACTCCTCCGAGTTTCGCGGTGACATGTAGCTGGAATGTGGATCCAGGGTATGGGTAAACGCATTCATGTATATCTCGAACACGTCGTCTGGCTTGACCTGGGTGATACGGGTCAACACCCTCTGGTAACGCTTGCCAAGGATCTCCTGGATTTCCGTCCAGGGCTTGTCAGTCAGGGCCAGGCTCAGGGCATCATTCTTTACCCTCTTGCGCCACAATTCATCGAGCTCGGCGATGTCCTTTGCCCAGTGAGCATCGCTGCGATCGTAGGCAAATTCTTCGTTAAGAGTAAAATCCGGCTCGGTTTTCAAAAGACCCAGAACATACTCCAGCCGCTCACTCGCGCGACTCTGATAAATGTCGAACATACGGAAGGCGATATCTACTTGTCCGGTACGCAAGCTGTCTTCCAGCTGGTAGCGCCCTGGCTCGAAGCGCTCGATATCCGACTGCAGAAAGTACATCTTGCTGGGATCCAGGGAATCCAGGAACTGGTCAAAAGCCTTGGACGAGAATTCATTATCCATAGGCGCTTGCTCGTAATGGAAGCGCTCGGACAGCGCGTAGACGGCACGGGCTATCTCGCTGTGGCGAGCTTCGGGCAACAAGGCCTGCCTGGTCGAGTCGGTGGGGACTGCGGCGGCGGCCGTGATCCAAGGGGCTGCGCATAACGCGAAGATGGCGATATGGCGCATAAAGCTCCTTGTCATTGATAAACGCATATTTTCCTGGCCTCTGAGCTTGCCTGTGGGTTCGAGTGGATGCTTCGATACGACTTGAGTTATGAATGATGGGGTTGCCTGCGCCACGATTCAAGGTTATTTATACCAGACCGCTTTCAACCTGGTCTCCACCACACTGGTTTTCCATGCAACCTATTGCTGTCATTACGGGGATTTTCCTGGGCTCGAGCTTTGCCATTGCCTCAGGGCTGGCAGTCGTGCTTTTCATATACTGGCTCCTGGTCGATGACTATCCACGTCTGCAGGCGGAAATGCCCGTACTGCTCGAAAGTTGCGGTATCTTCGCGGTTTTGACCGTGATTTGTGCGTTCAGTTTCCTCGGGGTGCTAAAAATGCGTCCCTGGCGCTGGTTTGCCCAGACGGCCATGTGGGCTGCAATCCTGTGCGTCGGCTACTTCTATTGGCCCTAGTTGCGTGTTTTCGGTCTCAGTAAGCCGATTTTACCTGGTAGGGGCTGTGGATCTCTGGCGGCTGATCCAGGGCATAGTATTTTTCGGTTTTTGCGCCAACAGGGCGGCGTTGTTTTTGCCCGAAATTGATCCCGGCGACACCGTCGCTGCTCAGACTCAGGTAAAGCTTGTAGGAACTGTCTTCCCATAAGGTCAGCAATGAGAGGTCTTTCAAGCGGCGGAAGGGTACCTTCAAAGTGGGGTTATCCCTGGCATTGATGTTTTCCATGTCCCATTGGCTGGGGCCGATATTCAAGGTTTGGCCGAGGGCATTGGTATAGGCTGGCGGCGCCTCCGCGGATCCCAGTTGCTCCATGGTCGCCAGGCCGAATTTCTTGGGATAGGCGAAAAGCCTTTCCACGAGTTTTTGGGCGGCTTGTTTCAGGCACAAACCCGAGTTCGGGCAGTCATTCTGGTCAACTTTGCGCGGTTCCTCGGCCGAGGCTATGGTACAACACAGAACCGACAGTATTGTTACGGTCGACACAATCCCGGAGCGATTTTTTTGCTTGAACCGTTGCACAGTAAAAACGTATACGCTGTGCGTGAGAACTGGTGTGACTGATGTCACAGTTACGGTATGAGGAGTGGGTGTGACCACTGGGCAGGTCGGATCAGGGTCCAGGCTAATGAGAGAGTGACAGCTTATGTTTAATAGATGGCGCGTTTTGGTTGTGCTGCTGGCGGCACTGGTTTCGCCGTTGGCCATGGGTTCCGACCTGTTGGTCAAGAATGTGCGGGGCGTTACCCCTACGGTGGACGGGATGCAGCAGTTCTCCTGCATGACAGTCAGCGATGGCAGGGTGGAGACCCTGGCCACGGGAGAGGAATGCGGCACTCTCAGCGCTGCGGAAATCATCGACGGCAAGGGCCGCGGACTGTTACCCGGACTGATTGACGCGCATGGCCACGTCTTGTGGTACGGCCTGGCCCACACTCGGGTTGACCTGGTCGGCACCAAGAGCCTGGAAGAGGCCCTGCAGCGGGTAAAGGCGTTTGCCGATGCGCACCCGGACCACCCCTGGATTCTCGGCCGGGGATGGAACCAGGAGCATTGGCCCGAGCGCAAATTTCCGACCGCCGCGGACCTGGACAAGGTCGTACCTGACCGCCCCGTCTGGTTGGGGAGAATCGACGGGCATGCTGGCTGGGCCAATAGTGCCGCCTTGAAAGCGTCAGGCGTCAACGCTGAAACTGAAAACCCTCATGGCGGCATGCTGATACGGGACGAGCAGGGCAGGCCCTCAGGCGTGCTGGTGGATGCCGCTGAGGCACTGGTAGGTGACCACGTGCCGGAACTGACAATGGCTCAACGGCGGGACGCGCTGGCCACGGCGACGCGAGAACTGGCCGCCTTTGGGCTGACAGGAGTGCATGATGCGGGCGTGGATCCCGCTTCACTGGAAGCCTATAGGGAGCTGGCGGGTAACGGCGGCCTCGCGATCCGCATCTATGCAATGTTGTCTGGCGCGGATTACGCAGACGGGGTGCCGCCCTATCCGTTTGTGATTGGCCAGCAGAGATTGCTGGTCCAGAGTATCAAGTTGTACATCGATGGAGCGATGGGTAGCCGTGGCGCAGCATTTATGGAGCCGTACAAGGATGACCCGGAGAATTCCGGACTGCTATTCATGCAGCCGGAGCAAATAGACGCCCTGGTAGCCAAGTGGTCAAACGCCAGTTACCAGGTAAACGTGCATGCGATTGGAGATCTGGCAAACAAGGTTGTGCTCGATGCATTTGAAAAACTGGACCCGGTGGATCGAAAGCGTCTGAGACACCGCATTGAACATGTGCAGGTCGTTGCACCGGAGGATTTGAAGCGATTTGCCACGCTGGGGATAGTGCCGTCCATGCAGCCGGTACACGTCAGCAGTGATTGGCGCATGTTGGGCGAGCGGTTGGAAGAGCGCAGGCTGGTGGGCGCCTACGCCTGGCGCAGCTTGCTGGACGACGGCAACCGGATAGCCGCCGGGTCAGATTTTCCGGTGGAATCACCCAATCCCATGTTTGGCCTGTATGCAGCCGTGACCCGCCTGGACATGGATGGAGAACCCGAAGGCGGGTGGCACCCGGATCAGAAAATGACCCTGGACGAGGCTCTGCGCGCGTTTACCCTGGATGCGGCCTGGGCCGCGCACCAGGAAAGGGAACTTGGATCCCTGGAAAAAGGCAAGTGGGCGGATTTTATCCTGGTGGATCGGGATTTGTATGCAATACCAGCCGAGCAGATCAAGGATGTGCGTGTCCTGGGTACCTGGGTGGCTGGGGAAAACGTGTATTTAGACAGCGGGAAGTAAACGCCTGAAGAGAATTGGGCGGGAAAAGAGGCTGGCGGAATCAGTCCTGATTCTGCCAACTCTCCCACAGCTTGCTGCGATCGAAGACGCCGGTGTCGTAGGGGTCAAAACCCTGCTTGGCCTCGTTGTCGGCGATGCTCAGTTCGGGTGCGTCCAGCACCTCCAATACCTTGACGGCTTCAGCTTTGCGGGACGCTCGCGGCGGTTCTTTGGGCACCACCGGCTCGCTCGATTTGCCAGGTTTAGCCTTTTTTCGATTAAGCGGCCACATTGTCGATCCTCCATCGCCCGGTCATGCGCCTTGATCCTTCAGTCTGGATTCGCCAGGGACCACGGCGGGCCTTTTGCTTTCCAGAGCTTGGATTCTAGGATCAAACACCGTGCAACTTAAGTGACGGAAGTCACAATATTCGGAATTATGTCTGATCGGCGCTCAGCGTGGTTTCTGACGCGGAGGGCCGGCGTCTGAAGGGTATTCGCAGCAGGCGCAGCCACTGCAGTAACAGGTATGGCGCGAGCAACATCAGCCATGGGATCGGGTCAGTTTTGCCCAGTTCCAACCAGAAGCGGGCATAAAAAGTAGCCAATCCGGCCCCATCGTCGTAAGGCCCGAAGGTGGCTTGTCCCACCAGAAATACAATCATGGGACCCAGAAAGGCCCCTACACCCAGTGCCGCCAGCAGGAGAATCAGTTCTTTCTTCCAGTTCATGATGTAACCGCATATGCCGAAGCAGTTCGAGAACGCTAGAAGAATGCCGGCTGCTTTGCAAGGCCTCGCTTCCGTGTGATGCCCGGTTCTGTACCCCGACAGGCCCATGCTATGCTCGGCAGTGGTTTAGTTATCGGCAACCACGGCGGCTATGGGCGATTTATGGAAAGGGTAAGGAACTGGTTGCGGCGACAGGTGGGAAACCCGCAAGTCGTGAGCCTGGTGATAATTTTTGTTTTCATCGCTACGGTTCTTTACCTGGCCGGAAATAGTCTGGCACCGGCCATTGCAGCCCTGGTGCTTGCCTATTTGCTGGACGGGTTGGTGGGACGTCTGCGGCGCATGGGTATTCCGCGAGGAATTTCAATCCATGCCGTGTACCTGATTTTTGTTACCACCCTTCTGTTCGCCGTGTTTCGGTTGCTGCCAATGCTGTTCAGGCAATTGACCCAACTGGCGCAGCAATTTCCTTCCATACTGGCCAAGGCAAAGGAAGTGCTCATGGCGCTGCCCGCCAGATATCCCGATGCCGTTTCCGAGGCCGCGGTATCCCAGTTCATGTCGGGTTTGACGGCAGAGATCGGGAATATGGGGCAGATACTGGTCTCGTATTCCCTGAGTTCGGTGCTTACCCTGTTCGCAGTCATCGTCTACCTGATCCTGGTGCCATTGCTTGTGTATTTCATGATCAAGGACAAGCGTCAGATTCTCACCTGGTTGTCCCGGTTTCTGCCCGAGGACCGGCAACTCACCAGTACAGTCTGGGTCGAGGTAAACAAGCAAATCGGCAATTATGTACGTGGCAAGTTTGCGGAAATTCTCATTGTCGGTTTTGTCTCGGTTGTGGTCTTCAAATTGATCGGGCTGCAATACGCATTGCTCCTGGGGGCGCTGACCGGCTTGTCCGTGCTTATCCCCTATATCGGTGCTGCAGCGATCACCTTACCTGTGGCCCTGGTTGCATTTGCCCAATGGGGCTTCAACAGCGATTTTTATGCAGCGATTATTGCGTACCTGATTATCCAGGCGCTGGATGGCAACCTGCTGGCCCCCTTGCTGTTTAGCGAGGCAGTGGACTTGCACCCGGTGGCTATCATCGTGGCGATCCTGTTTTTTGGGGGCGTTTGGGGATTCTGGGGGCTGTTTTTTGCCATTCCCCTGGCCACGGTTATACAGGCGGTGATCCAGGCCTGGCCCGGGGAGGATGTAAATGCCTCCTTCCTGCCGGACTCCGGGTCTGCCTGAGCACGAACCAGGTTCTATTCACCCGCTTGTTCCAGCCACCACTTGAGGAATTCATCAAAAGTGAAATAGCGGCTGTCATGCCTGGGTGTTTGCGAGAAGGTCAGGCGCAGGTCTGACGAACTGGGATGCATGTCCAGGTCGGCAAGCACCTTGCGAAACCCGTCGATGTCTATACGCCCATGCCCATGATTATCAGCTGCTGCAAAACTGGATTTTAGCTTATTGATGGTTGCGTTGGCGGGCCCTGTGGAGAGCATGCCGGCGCCACTGGACCGCCACCATTGGGTAAATTCGCCAAGGTCAATCTGCTCGTTGCCATCGCTGTCTATCTGCTTGAAAGCCCGGTCCACCACGCCCACGGTGCGCACCAGGCCCAGGTTACTCAACATGGCCTGAAATTCGTCACGGTCAATCAAACCATTGCGGTCGGTATCCACGAGCGCGAAGTACACTGACAACGATTTCTCGTCCATAGAATGCTCTGTTTCTGGCGATTTCCTTTCTAGTTTACCCAAAAGCGGGTGACCGCTGCTATTTGGCCGACGGCCTTGAAAACTCAGCGCCGGGCCCCAACACAGTCAGGCAGTGCACGATACAATACGAGTGGCCCGTCCAATCCCGGATTCGGGCCCCGCCTAGGAGAGCTAAGATGTTCAAGCGCATTGCCCTGTTTCTGGTCACCAACCTGGCTGTAATCATGGTGCTGGGTGTGGTTCTCAACCTGCTGGGTGTGGATAGCCTGTTGGATGAGCAGGGCAGGGGGATGAATATCCAGGCCATGCTGGTGTTTTCGGCAGTGCTTGGTTTTGTAGGGTCGTTTGTCTCGCTGGCCATGTCCAAGTGGTCGGCCAAGCGCATGACTGGCGCGCAGGTCATTGAGACCCCTCGCAACGAGATAGAGTCATGGCTGCTAAGCACCGTCTCGCGCATGGCCAAGACCGCCAATATCGGGACGCCCGAAGTGGCGATTTATGATTCACCCGAGCCAAATGCCTTCGCCACCGGCATGAACAAGAACAAGGCACTGGTGGCCGTGAGCACCGGCCTGTTGCGCAATATGCAGAGAAACGAAGTGGAGGCGGTGGTCGGGCATGAGATCGCGCACGTGGCCAACGGCGACATGGTGACCCTGGCCTTGATCCAGGGGGTCGTGAATACCTTCGTAATCTTCCTGTCGCGGGTGATCGGGCATATTGTCGACCGGACCGTATTCAAGACAGAACGGGGCTATGGCCCAGGCTATTTTATCGTCTCGATGATTGCCCAGCTTGCGCTGGGAATTCTGGCCAGCATGGTCGTGGCATGGTTCTCTCGCCGACGCGAATTCAGGGCGGACCAGGGCGGCGCCTACCTGTCCAGTCGTGAGAACATGATCGGCGCACTGCAGCGGCTTGGGCAGTCAAATCTACCTGACCAGGTGGAGGCCATGGGTATTGCAGGCAAGGAAAAGCGCGGAATCACCCACCTGTTCATGACGCATCCGCCCCTGTCTGCGCGCATTGAGGCATTGCGCAGTTCAGGCCAGGCCCAAACGGGAGCGGGCATATGAAGTACTTGCATACGATGGTCCGCGTGAGCGACCTGGACGAGTCCCTGGATTTCTACGTCAACAAGCTGGGTTTGAGGGAGCTGAGCCGCAAGGACTATGAGAGCGGACGTTTCACGCTGGTGTTCCTGGCGGCGCCGGGTGATGAGGAGGCCCAGCTTGAGCTGACCTACAACTGGGATGCCGAAGAATATCCTGGCGGGCGAAACTTTGGCCACCTGGCCTACCGCGTGCAGGATATCTACCGTACCTGCCAGTCCCTGATGGATGCCGGTGTGACGATTAGCCGGCCGCCCAGGGATGGTCATATGGCGTTCGTGCGTTCGCCTGACGGTATTTCCATCGAGTTGTTGCAGGCCGGGGCTCCGCTGAAGGGTGCCGAGCCCTGGTTGTCGATGCCCAACACAGGGACCTGGTAGCGGACGGGTATTCTGGCTTGGACATTGCCCGCGCCGTGGCGAGTAGTGTAACGTCTTGCGCAGGAAGGACGGGGCGGTGCGTATGTGGGGATCGCAGGGCAAACCGACAGAGACACTTGTCTACCACGGCGTAGATCGGGAAGTGTTTGAGCGCCTGCGTGAACGGCTGTCCGGTTATGGCGTGGAAGTGGGGCAGACCCCCCAGGGTCGCTTGCGAGCCTTCGGCGTGTCGGGCGAATACCACTGGGACGAAAACGCCGAGATTCTTGAAATTCGGATTTTTGACCGTCCTTTCCTGGTTCCTCACCACTTGATTTCGTCTTACTTCAGGGAAGCTATCGAAGACGCCGGGGGACGGCTTGCCTAGCCAGCTGTCTCATTAGAAGCGCCGATAAACTTTAAGCACTTATGTTAACTGTCTGTGTCCTGCGACACGTGTCGATTTAGACTGGTAGGCCTATTATGGCTGTGGGATTCCAGAAATTCTTCGCGGAGTTCCGCATTCAGTGGGGATACTCAAAATGTGTACGCAAAGATTTTTCACCTGGTCCTGGTGGCCGGCGTGTATTCTGATTTTTTTGCTCGGTGGTTGCGGCGGTTCGTCCGATACCTCCCAGAGCCTCCAGCCGCAGGATGGAATGGGCAAGGTGGCCTTGCTGTTTACCGACCTGCCCAGTGAGGATTTTGATCACATCTGGATTTCGTTTGACGAGGTTACCCTGTTGGGGGCCGATGGCCAGCAGCAAGTGTATGGCCAGCTCGCCGAAGACACTGGCATGACCATAGACCTGTTGGATCTCAAGGATGTCATGGACCTGGCCTTTATCCGCGATGTTCCGGCGGGTTTCTACAGCAAGGTGCGGCTGCATATCACAGAGATCAAGCTTGAGAACGAGGGTGAGCCGCCGATTGATGTGCGCCCGGTAGCCAATGGCAAACTGGACCTGAACCCGCAGGGTAGCTTCGAGGTGCGCGCAGGCCAGTTGCTGTTCATACAGCTTGATATGGACGCCAATCGCTCATTCCAGCTCCACCAGGGTGGTAACGGTACATGGCATTTCCGTCCGGTGGTGTTCATGGATATCTACGGCGATTTCGATACTCAGCGTCTGATGCGGGTTTTCGGGGACGTAGTGGCAGTCGACAATGCCGAGCTACCGCTCTCGTTTGATTTGTGTCCCACGGGCATGATTTCTCACAAAGGTTCAGGCATGGGCATGACCGTATCCCCCGATCACAGTCAGTGCATACAGGCTTTCGTCAATGACTCGGGTGTGTTTGGAGGGACGGACGGCACAGACCAGGGCGCCGGCGCCCTGCAAGTCAGCGATCCAGCGCAGCAACTCACCATGATCGGGTTTTTCCGCTCCAGCGCCGGCATGGCGGCCGATGCCCTGAGCCAGTTTGATACCGTGGCCATCGAGTTGGGTGACGAGACGGCCTTTGAGCGTCGGGATGGTGTGGCGGTGAATGCACCCACCGATGGACTTTTTGACTGGTCCGCCGGCGGGGTGGTCACACCCACCCTGTTGCAGCCGAAGACCCGGGTGTTTGACAGCAATGGTATTGAAGACCTGACTGGAACAGGAATTGATACGGGCGCGACCGGGACAGTAGACGGGATTGAGAGTGCTGGTGTGTTCAATTCCTCTCTGGTGTTGCTGGATGCGGTCGCCGCCGTGCAACTGTCGGGAGCCGTGGCAACCATCATAGATTCAAGTACTTTTAATCTACTTACTGCCCCCGATGCTACGCCGCTGGACGTGTGTGTGGCGGCCGATGCCCAGATTGTGAAACTGTCCCTGGTTGACGGAGTCAGTACCATTAGCAGTGCCGTCTTTGGCGACATCGCTGCGGAACAGTCGGTGGAGGTCACCGGCGCTCAGGGTGATACGTGTTTTGAGGCCAGCCTGGTCATTATAGACCTGACTACGCTGCCCCAATAGTACGGTTGTGGTAGTAGCCCTGGAAAGCCCCGCCTTTGCGCGGGGCTTTTTTTGTGTTTATCTCCCTGGCGGGTACCCACATTTGTGGTCGGAACATATTCGAGTCAAGTCAAGGGAACCAATTGACACCTGGGCCCTCTAACTCCCAAGACAAGACCGCAAACTTCGTTGAAAGGGGACGAGCATGAAGTTCAGAATGATTATCGGCCTGGTATTGGCCATGGTGTCGATGTCGGTTTTTGCCAAGGCCGATGAACGGGTGTTTGAGCAGACATTGGAACTGGATGGTGTAAAGAGAGTCCTGATCGACGGCGGGGTGGGAACGATAGACGTACACGCCAGTGATGACGATAAGCTTCATGTCGTCGTGACGGCCGAGCCAGATGATGACGACCTTTCCAAGGCGCCGAGTGAAGAGGACATGGCAGGCATAGAACTGGATGTCGATCGCTCAAGCCGCAGGATAAAGCTGGAACTGGATCTGCCTGCCGGTATGGACGTCGACGATGTGCAAGAGAAGTGGGAGGTGAGAATCCCCGCGGGCGTGGAAGCAGAACTTGAGCTGGGCGTCGGGCAGATGGACGTGGAAGGCGTCACCGGTGGTTTGCTGATCTCGGTGGGTGTCGGAGAGTTGAACGTGGATATACCCTCTGGGCCAATTGAGATTTCTGTTGGCGTGGGTGACGTGGATGTCAGCGTTAGCAAAGCCAGTATTGGCAAGGTGCGTTTGGATACAACGGTTGGTGATGCACGTCTGCGGGTGAATGGCGAGCGCATTGAAGGCTCCAGTCACTTTGGGATAGGTAACAGCGTCAAGTACAAGGGCGACGGCCAGGACGAAGTGGAAGTGAGCGTTAAAGTTGGCGAAGTGAAAGTTGAGCTGGATAGCCAGTAAGCGTTTCGTCAGGCAAGTCGAAATAGCAGCAGACTGAGGTCATCAGGTTTGCTGGGCAGGGCTGATTCGGGCTTCATCATTCGTTGCCTCGCCATTGCTGCCAACTGGTTTGCGGCCTCGGCAATAGGCCCGCTGCGTATGATGTCGACGATCTCGTCTTGCTGAAGATTGTCAAACAGGCCGTCAGTGGCGACCAGCACGGTGTCTTTGCGGGCCAGTACCAGGGTCTTGCCAACCTCAATACGCATTTCGCTGTCACCAATGAAATTGGAGACCAGGTGGCGGTGTTCGTGGAATAGGGCATCTGATGCGTTCAGGAAGCCCGCTTCCACGGCGAACCCCGTGGGGGAGTGCGGGATGGTTTCCAGCTTCAGTTTGCCCCGTTGCCCGACGATGAGCGCCGCTGAATCACCCACGTGGTAGCAACGGGCGCTGTCTGCCTCGATGGCCACAATGGTAAGTGTAGTGGCCGAACCATTGCTCAAGGACAGTACCGCGGTCTGGGCTGCCTCAATACCATTCAGTACCGCTGTTCTCAGTAAAATTCCATCCGCCGCGGAGTGCTGTAGAGAATCCGCCAGCGCCTGAATCGCTGCCCCCGAGGCCCTGTACCCGGCAGGCAAGCCGCCGGCCCCGTCCGCTACCGCCAGCACAAGGGCGTCGCTGCCGTAACTGGCCACAAACGCACAGTCCTCATTGGGACCTTCCTTTTCCGGACATCGCAGGCTCAGACCCGCGATGCTGCCCATGGGCAAGTCCACACCCAGGGGTCCGGAGTCAGCCTGGTCCAGGCGCAGCAAGGTCTTGCTGTCGGTTTGCATTTCGCTGCTCATTTGCCTTCCGTCTTGTGTCGGCACCATGGACAGAAATCCCAGTACTGTTTAAGCACACCATTGCCGCACTTGCCACAACGTTGTCGATTGCCCTTGATTTGCCATTGGCGCTGCACCTTCTTCCTGCACCAGGGACAATATTTCATGAATGGCATCAACGGGGAGTGTGCGGAGCAGCCGCAGCGGGCGGTATACCGAGTGTCGGTGTAGTGCCGGTCATTCTCTTTCTCAAAACCGCCGCCATAGCACCACGCGCAATATTCCCAATCCAGTTTTACACCGCGCTGGCAGCGCGGGCAGTGGGCGGGGAAAAATGTCTCACTCCCCAGGCTGGGATTATCTTCTCCACACCATGGGCAGTATTGCATGCATTCAGAAACCGGCGACCGGCAGTGACGACATTCATGTTTGCTATCCAGAGTCTTGCCGAAATT
>JAPHSC010000250.1 GCA_026193125.1 Gammaproteobacteria bacterium | reverse complement strand
CGATCCCACAGAGAGTCAACAGGCACTTGAGCGGCTCGGTTACCAGGGCCCCTCCACCGATTTCGCCGATGTCAGCTGGGTCGTGCCGGGTATCCACTGGTGGAGTACTGTCGGCGACAAACCCTATGTGCTCCATACCCCCGAGTTTGCCGCCGAGGTCGGTTCGGCTGCGGGAGACAAGACGGTACTCCTGGCTGCGCAGGTGATGGCGATGACCGCCGTCGACATCCTGACCATTCCGGGTCGTGCCCAAAGTATCACCGAAGAGTTCAAACGGTACAGGGAGGGCGGCTTCAGAAACGTGCCCGGAATCCCGCCTGACTTCATGCCGTTGCCGAAGGCGAACTAGAGCAATGGGAGCCAACCGCGCTGCGAAATTGAGAATCCCTGTCCCGCATACCTATGTGCTGCTGGTGGTGATCATGCTGGTGGCGGCTCTGGCCAGCTGGCTGATTCCGGCCGGCGAGTTCGATCGGGTTGTCCACGAGGGAAGGCAGATCATCGATCCGGCCTCCTTCCACTCAGTGCCAGCAAACCCCGCCGGGCTGGGTACCGTGATCACCGCCTTCCCCAAGGCACTGATCGAAGTGGCTGACATTGTTTTCTATATCTTCATCATCGGCGGTGCCTTTGGTGTGCTCAACCAGACTGGCACCATCCGCGCTGGGATTCACCGTCTTGTCCGGCGCCTCGGCACAAGGGAGTGGTTGATCGTTCCCGGTCTGACCGTGTTGTTCGCGATCGGAGGAGGCACCATCGGAATTGCCGAGGAGACCCTGGTCTTCCTGCCAACCCTGTACCTTCTTGCCCGGTCGCTGGGCTACGACTCGTTGGTGGCAGGCGGCGTCGCCCTCGTGGGGGCGAGTGCCGGTTTTTCGTCTGCGTTCTTGAATCCGTTCACGGTTGGTGTCGCCCAGGGAATCGTAGGCCTGCCGCTGTTCTCCGGAATCCAGTTCCGGATCGTCGTCTGGTGTCTCTTCACCGTGGTGACCGTCGTCTACTTGTCACGCTATGCCGCCAAGATCAAGGCGGATCCCTCGGCGAGCCCCATGTACGAGATCGACCGGCAACACGAACCTGTCGACGACTCGTCTGCTGAGGAGGAATTCACGAAGCGCCACCTTGCGGTCCTGCTGCTCTGTGCAGTGGCGCTTGGCGCCCTGGTGGTCGGCGCCATGCGCTGGCATTGGGGGATCCTCGAATTGTCCGCCCTTTTCTTCGCGCTGGCCGTTGTGGCCGGCCCGGTCGGGGGCTTGTCTCCCAACGCAACTGCCGACAGCTTCATCGCGGGTGCCGCCGACATGACCTATGCGGGTCTGGTGGTCGGGCTCGCGAGGGGATCGCTGGTTATCCTGCAGCAGGCCAACGTCATGGACACCATCACTCAAGCGATGGCCCATGCCGTGTCAACCTGGCCGGCTTCCATCAGTGTGCTGGGCATCTACTTCATGCAGAGCTTGCTCAACTTCATCATTCCGTCGGGCAGCGGGCAGGCGGCGGTTTCCCTGCCGATTCTTGCCCCCCTCGGAGAACTGCTCGGAATTACGCGTCAGACGAACGTTTTAGCCTTTCAGCTGGGCGATGGTCTGACAAACATCCTCACTCCGACCCAGGGTTATTTCATGGCCGCCCTGGGAATCTTGAGAATCCCGTGGTCCGTATGGGCACGCTGGTTGCTGCCGCTGCTGGGGATCTGGCTGGTGCTCGGCGCAATCGCGGTCGTGGTGGCGAACGCGATTCACTTGGGACCCTTCTAGCCCGTTCCCAGCCCGCAACAGCTAGCGATTCTTCACGGCTCCGCGGATCACGCTGTTCAGTGATGCAACCGCTGGGACGGTCCCGGATTGCCGAAATGTAAAATACACTTGCCATTATGATGAAAGATTGATAGTGTAAAAGACACTTTCCATCTGGAGTCTAGCCATGTTCATTCGAACATCACAGCCACCACACCTCAAAAAGCCCGTACTGGTATTTGTCGCTGGCTTTGCCCTGTACGCACTCCTCGTTGTGGCGGCGTTCTACTGGACACCAATCTGGTTGTCGGAATCCATTGAACTGCGACCGTACGTGGCCGCTATCCCCGGTGTCATTTTGTCCGGGTTTTTCGTCCTCCTGTATTCCTATATGAGGCATGAAGATGAACTTAAGAAGGCGATTACGATTAAATCCCTGGCGCTTGCCTGCATAGTGGGCGTGTCAGCCGAAGTGATTTCCATCACGAGGGCGGTAACAGGAGGCTATCCTGAATTCGGCGGCGGCCCGATTATCTTTGTTATGGCGGCAACGTTTCTGATTGCCACGATGTTTTTGTCGTGGAAACATCGATGAAAAATCGGGTTCGGGAATTGAGGAAAGAGGGTAACTGGACGCAGCAACAATTTGGCGATCTTTTACGGGTATCCAGGCAGACAATTAACTCAATAGAGAACGGGCGATTCGACCCGAGCTTGACCCTGGCACTTAAGATTGCAAGATTACTTGAGGAATCTGTAGAGGATATTTTCGTCCTGACTGACACATGATGACTGTGCACTCACCGCGACTGGCGGTTACAGACCCGTACCTGCCGTAGGCTGTCAAGGCATCCGCTTCCGACCCAGAGCAGACTTCATTCTGTACTTGTTCCTTTAGTCTGCCGCAATATCCGTTCACGCAAAAAGTCACTTAGTTTTCTTGCAGCAATGCGTCAATCTCCACAAGAGAGTCTTTCAGTATGGCTACATACCACTCCAGTTGTATGTAGTGGTGATGGATGTCATCCAGAAGTTCGGAAATCTGCTCGGGGTTCAACTCCCTCCATTCTCCCGTTCGTCGTTCGTGACTGTATTTTCTAGTCAAGTAGCCCCATCTGGCATCAAGTAGTTCTGCGTTGTCCAATAGCCTGGCATAGGTTGAATTGTAGAGCTTGATAATTGCCCGGGTTACGTCCTTGTTCCGGTACTTATTGATTTCATTACCTGATATGGCGGATTGGAAAGAGCCGGATATTGGATAGAAGGTACGTTGGCTGACAAAGTAATTCCTAAATATTTGAGTCAGGGCTTCTCTGTCCGTGTCATATAATTCCGGCAACTCCTGGTTTAAGCGTTTGTAGGCTTCTATTCGTGGTTCCGCGATTTTTATCACTAACTCAATATAATCTCTGTCTTGTCTAAGGTCATTTTTGATGCCGGCTATGAATTGTTCTTCTTCAATTGCCTGCTTTCTTGCTTCATTCCAGTTATTGATTTGCAGGGCGATCAAGATTCCGATCACGACAAGTACGATCTCGCCAACCGCATATCCGAGATATTTAGCCGTTTGCTTCCTCCCAACGAGATCGAATCGGATTTTTCTGAAGAATTTCATCTTGGCGTATCCCGATGGTTGAAACTGCTGTCGACGCAGGGAAGTCTAGCGTTTTTCTGTTCTTCTCGGTCAATGCACTTGGCCCGGCACACGATCTTGCTGGCGGTGGTGTGCTCTTGACCGGTATCAGACGTTCACGGCTACTTGTTCGTGCAAGCGCAAGACCGGCAAAAGGGTATTCGGTGCCCTTTATCTTTTGCGCGCCAGGATGAACCCGGGTCGTTCCATCAACCTTGCCAGGTAGTTTTTGCAGTTGGGCTTGTAGTGCTCGGCCAGACCCAGGGTTTCCCCCAGGAACAGGGCATAGCCCACCGCAATATCGGCGATGGTAAAGCGGCCCGCACAAAGGTATTCCTTGCCCTCGAGAGAAGACTCCAGGGCCCGCAGTCGTGACAGGTACCACTGGGTGTAGTCCTTGACCACCTGGGGCTGGCGCCTTTCTGGTGGTTCGAACCGTGAATAGCGAAGCACCAGGGTCTGCGGGAAGGTCAGGGTGGCATCGCTGCGATATAGCCAGTTCAGATAGTCGCCATAGTCGGGGTCGGAAGTGTCCAGGCCCAGTGGCGTGGGTCCGTATTTCTCCACCAGGTACTGACAAATTGCCGTGGACTCGGTCATCGTCAGCTCGCCGTCAATGAAGGCAGGCACTGTGCCCAGCGGATTGATGGCCAGGTATCCAGGCTGGGTCAGTCGAGGCGGGAACTCCATCGTGACGAGCTCGTACTCCAGGCCCATCTCCTCCAGGGTCCAAAGCGGACGCAAAGAGCGGCTATCCTTACAGTGATACAGTTTCATGATTCAGGAGCCACCTTGCCGGGAACCTGTCAACTCACGCGGATGTTTTTGAATTGCCAGGGGTCGTCGGTATCGAGGTCTTCCGGGAACGGATGGTTGCGGCCTTGCAAGGGCGTCCAGTCCGAGTACACACCGACAACCGGCCCCAGGTAGGGGTTGGCGATTTCCAACACCCGTTGGAAAT
>JAPHSC010000339.1 GCA_026193125.1 Gammaproteobacteria bacterium | reverse complement strand
TGGTCAGCGCTGCCGTCAGCGTCGTCTTGCCATGATCAACGTGACCAATCGTGCCCACGTTTACATGCGGCTTTGTACGTTCAAATTTTGCTTTCGACATCGCCCGTTCTCCTGCGATTGTGTAAAGGTAATAAACTCATGCGCCTTAACCAGCCTGTCCAACCCGGACCGGGGACTGGAGCCCACGATCGGATTTGAACCGATGACCTCTTCCTTACCAAGGAAGTGCTCTACCCCTGAGCTACGTGGGCCTGCTTAATCTTCCAACATTTCCGCATGCCGACCCAGGCAGGGAAATTTCCAATCTGATGGAGCGGGTGATGGGAATCGAACCCACATCATCAGCTTGGAAGGCTGAGGTTCTACCTTTGAACTACACCCGCCTCGCCTTTGGGCGAAGCTGCAACCAGTCAGCTTGTATATCCGACCAATTCCCGATTCGCCAGGTCAACAGTAAGCCCAGCAGAAACTCAAAAAATCTTTATCCAATGGTGGAGGGGGGAGGATTCGAACCTCCGAAGGCAAAGCCAGCAGATTTACAGTCTGCCCCCGTTGACCGCTTGGGTACCCCTCCAAAGACATCAAGCCCGCCATTCTGCAAGGATTGAGTACCCAAGTCAACACTCCAAATAACAGAGATTGTCCAGCAGATCCACCGCCCACTGGTGATTGAGGCGGCTATTATAGGGGGCCGGGGGCCGGGGGTAAACAGGCTGACGCGAATATTCTTGCAGCTTCGGCATGCAAGGCAGATGGCCGCGCGACTGCCTTTCTCGGGGGCGGATTCAGAACCGGGCCGGAACCCGCGCCGGCCCTGGCCACCAGGGCGAAAAACGTTCAATATCGGGAGGGCTCGGTTCGGGTGATTATGTTGCCAGCCAAACAATACTTCTTTATCTGGTGTGATTCTTGGTAAAGTCTGGCTTGAACCTGAAGGCATAGCGGTCAGGGGCCTGGCGCCACACCACCAAAACGGAGCTCAAGACGTGACTATGGATCGACGACTACACATGAGGCACGCTGCCCGCACCCAGGTATATGTTTCTGTGCCCGGCCAACCGATCCATCGCTGCAAGGCCGCCAACGTGAGTTCGTCCGGGGTGTTTTTGGAGGGCGCAAAATTCAAATTGCCAAGGGGAACCGAGGTTGAGCTGATTTTCGCCGTAGACCTGGGTACCCTGACCCGTATTCATCGTCGAAACGCCGTGGTGGCGCACGTTTCCTCCAATGGGGCCGGACTCAAAATGAAGAGTTATGAGACGCAACCCAAGCGCTACGCCCGGGGACAGGGATAGCAAAATCCGGCTCCCGACCATTTAACTACTGGGATTCCCTGCAATTATTCAGTCTGGCGGTCATACCATGTATGCAGAAATAACTGGCTGGGGCAAATGCATGCCCCCATCAATATTGACCAATGACCAAATAGCCACGGTGGTAGACACCTCTGACGAGTGGATTCATTCCAGGTCTGGAATTCGTGAACGCAGGGTCTCTCATGTCGCCCCCAGTCAGTTGGCCGCTATCGCGGCACAGCGCGCGCTCGCCGCTGCAAGAATGGACCCCAAGGACCTGGACATGGTCATTCTTGCGACCTGCTCGCCGGATACCTTGATACCCAGTGCTGCGGCGGCTTGTCAGCTGGCCATAGGCGCCACCAATGCAGGCGTGTTCGACCTGAACGCCGGTTGCACCGGTTTTCTGTATGGCCTGAGCGTTGCCACATCCATGATCAAGGCTGGAGACCACAAGCGTATCCTCGTTATAGGGGCAGAACGGATAACCTGGTACTTGAACTGGCGCCACCGGGAGACCGCGGTGTTATTTGGCGATGGCGCGGGAGCCGTCGTCCTGGAAGCCAGTGAAAACCCTGTGGGCTTGCTTGCGTCCAAGCTGACTTGCGATTCTGGCGCAGCTGAAGCACTCAAACTTCCCTATTTTGGAACCGCCGCAGACCGCTTCCAGACCGATTATCGGCAAATGACTATCCAGTTTGACGGCCGGGAGATTTTCCGGCGCGCAGTGAAGGGGATGCAGGAAGCCAGCGAATATGTCCTGAATAAGACGGGTGTCTCAAAGGAGCAAGTGGATCTTATGGTCCCGCACCAGGCCAATATTCGAATTATCGAGGCGCTCGGCAAATTCATGGGTATGCCCGAAGAGAAAGTGATGGTGAATATTGGCAGCTATGGCAACACCTCGGCCGCCACGATCCCGGTAGCGCTAACCGAGGCCCTGGAATCAGGACGGGTCAAGCCACACTCAACCGTTCTGCTGGCTGCCTTTGGGGCCGGACTGACCTGCGGGGCAGGCCTGCTGCGCTGGGGTGACCGAGTGCAGGCACTTGGGCAAAGTGACGCCGAATTACCGCCCTGCGACCAGAGCGCACTGGAAATACTTGCGCCAGCAATCAAGGCCAGTGTGGCTGGCTAGCTCATGGCAGCGGCCTCGAACAAAAGGTAAGACGTCGCCCGCGCATTTGCATTATTGAAGCCGCCCCTGGCCAGTATTCGCGCAGTCCCGCGCGGGCAGGCACAAATTAACGCTCGCTGCCTGATTCGGGAAATCTGCCCTGGCTTCAGGTTCTGAACCACTGTGGTACTAGCGCAACAGGATTTGTGGCGGAACCTTTGAGAATTTTCATACTGTCGTATTTTTACCATGAGCAGGCAACATAAAATCCTTTACAGTCAATGACCTGCGGCATTTCTTTAGTTGACTTATGAAGCGGCTGGTCTAACATTACCCCTGACAGTTTTGAACCCCCCTGATTTAGATCCGCCTCTGGCGGATCTTTTTTTTGTCCCGGCATTCTTGCTCTACCGCAACGGCCGCAAACACTTCAAAAGCTCAAATCTGCGCTCTGGCACCGTTGGGCATACAGGCTTTATAGTCCACGCACCTATACATACCTTCCAGCGAGAACCTGCCGATGGACTTGAAACTGTTGCTGACCGTGTTCGCCACCGTTTTCGTCGCCGAACTTGGCGACAAAACCCAACTGGCGACCCTGCTATTCGCCGCCGACCGGGAAGTCAGCAAAATGACCGTCTTCCTGGGCGCGAGCCTTGCCCTGGTCCTAGCCTCGGCGCTGGGTGTGCTGGCCGGCAACCTGGTTTCCGATATTATCCAGCCGCGCTACCTGTCCTATATTGCAGGCATCGGCTTCATGCTGATTGGAGCGTGGACGCTTTGGGCAGCATGAGCGCCCTCCCGGGAGCGAAGATAAACGAAGAATTATTCACTCAAAGCATTGAATATCAGTTCATGTGTGTTATTTTTGCACATATACAATTGGCAGAGAAGTCATGACTTCAAGTAATTCTCAACAAGCTCTTCGGGCCGCAGCGGGCTACCTGCTAAAGCCGATAGCCCGCATTATGATTCGCGGTGGCGTCAACTGGAAAGAGTTCGCAGAAATAGCCAAGGGCGCGTTTGTGCAGGCGGCGAGCGAAGACTATGGCATCGACGGTCGCCAGACTAACGCGTCCCGTGTGGCATTACTGACCGGGCTGAGTCGCCGAGAGGTGGCGCGGGTGCGTGGACTGACCCAGACCAGCAAATCTGAAACCGGGCCCGATCTTCGGGAAGGTCCAATTCCTCGCCTGCTGGCGGGCTGGCACCAGGACCCGGATTTCCTGGACGCCAGCGAAAAACCCAGGGCGTTACCGAACAACGCAGAGGCAGGCGGGTTCCGCGACCTGCTCAAACGCTATGCCGGAGACATACCGCCGGTGGCATTCACCAAGGAACTCGCGCGCCTGGGACTGATAGAAGACCACGGTGGCATGCTGGTCGTACGCAGCCGTAATTTCACGCCCAGCCATTCCGATCCGGACATGCTGCGCCAGGCCGGCCTGGCACTGCACGATCACGCCAGCACGATAGCGCATAATCTGAATAGCGAGCGCAAGGAAGGTCCTCGCTTCGAGCGTTTGGTCAGCAATTTGAGTGTAAGTCAAAAAACGGCCGATCAGTTTCACGCCCTGTTGCAACAGGAAGGCCAGAAGTTCCTTGAGAAACTGGACGCATGGCTAACTAAAAAAGAACAAGCACAAGGAAGGCGATCCGGTCAGCCTGCGCGCGCGGTCAGGGTAGGCGCCGGAATCTATTATTTACAGGACTGATACAGCCTCAGGAGTATCCGCATGAAACAAGCAAAATTCGCCGCCGCAACCGCGACCCTGGCCCTGACTCTGGCCGCCGCATGTGGTGGCAGCTCATCCGAAGATGCCAGCAGCGGCATTTCCGGCACAGGTATTGCGGTGGGCATCATTACCGGTTTCGGCAGCATCATCGTGAACGGCCAGCACTATGGCACAACGAACGCCACAATTACCGCTGATGGGTCAAACATTGACGAGAGCCAACTCCATATCGGTGATTACGTTGTAGTCGTGGCTGACATCAACAATGACGGCAGCAAGGATGCGCAGTCCATTTCCCTGGAAAAGTCGGTGGACGGCTTTGTGTTCTCGGTGACACCCGTACCCGGCGATCCACGCATTGGCGATATAAACGTGATGGGCCAATTGGTCCACGTCACTACCAATACCGGCCTGGATAATTTCAGCGACCTGAATGGCCTGCTGGCGGGCAACGACTGCGTGGAAGTGTACGGCCTCAACAACTCCGCATCCAATGCCATCGATGCCACGCGTATCGAAAAAAAGGCGACCTGTGGCGAGGTAGAGATCAAGGACTTCGTCGACAGCGCTAACCCGGCGGCAAAAACTTTCCAGATCACCGGGCTGACGGTGGATTACGCATCCGCTCAGTTGCTGGGTTTTGGGGACGGCGAACCCTCCGTCGGTATGTTTGTCGAGATAAAGGCTGACGCGGCCAGTGTTGATATTGACGGCGCCACCGTGCTTGCAAGTACGGTGGAGGCGAAATCAGAAGGCATCAATGAGGACATCAACGACGATGATGAAGCCGAGATTGAGGGCTACGTAGGCGGCTGCCCGGACGGGGACTGTAGCAGTTTCCGGGTAAGCGGTGTGCCCATACAAATTGATGGCTCCACCAGGTTCGAACCCACTACCTTCAGCCAGGCGGACATCATCGACGGCATCAAGCTTGAGGCAGAGGGTGCTTTCAGCGGTGGCGTATTGATTGCCTCGTCACTGAAATTCCAAGCCAGTGACGAGGTGCGCATCGAGGCCACCGTGGACGAGGTCGCTGGCAGTTCCATTTACCTTCTGGGTGGCTCAGGCGCAGGCATGGGCATCGTGGTGTCGATAACCGAAAGCACGCGGGTGGAGCTGGATGGCGGCGGAAGCGTCACCCAGGGCGACTACGTCATGGTCAGCGGGGTGGAGACCCCGGCCGGCACAGATGCGGTCGTGGCAACCCGCATTGAGCAAAAGAGTCCGGAAGCGGATACGCTGCTACAAGGCATAGTCGACGCCAAGACCACCAACACAAGCGGTTACGAGCTGACTATCCTGGGTAAGACTGTGGCCATCTCGACTGCCCTCGGCGCAACTGCGTGTGAAGGACTGGATGACCGGCTATTGGACTGCTCAGCCCTGGTGGACGCTATCGTGGTGGGACAGACGGTAGTGAAGGCGGAGGGCAATTGGAACGCCAATGACATGGTCCTTGACACTGCCAGCGGCGAGGTCTCGCTGGAAGACTAGCCGCCAAAGACCGGTGGGCATATGAGCCGACGGACGCGGGCCAGCTGGCCCGCGTTCTTTTTACCCGAATCATCCTTGTGCAACATTTTCCGCCTGGTTTCGTCTAGAATCGTTCTTGCGACCGTCGGCCATGACTAACTAGGTAAATCCACCTAATGTCCGCGAGCAAGCTCGGGCGTAGCATGTAAACGTGAACACACGGAAAAGAATTTCATTATGGAAAAACCGCTAGAAATCACCTTCCGGGGCCTGGACCCCTCTGACGCCATCGAAAACAACATTCGGGAACGCGCGGCGAAACTTGAGCGCTTCTTCGCCGACATCATGTCCATGCAGGTTGTTGTGGAAGCACCGCACAAGCACCAGCACAAGGGCAAGCATTACCGTGTATTGGTGGACATCATGGTGCCGGACAAGGAGATCGTGGCCAACCGAAGCCCAGACTATAACGCCGCCCACGAAGATGCCTATGTTGCGATCAGAGACGCCTTCGAAGCCGCCCAGCGGCAATTGGAAGTCTATCGGGACCGTCGCACGGGCAATGTGAAAGCCCGCGACTGAATGAAGGCGGTTTGTGGCTGGCGGCGAGCGAGACAGGCTGGGTATCGCTTGCACTGACGACGGCCGCCGCCCGTGCCCGAGCGCTGCCAGCAATCAGTTATGATTTGCAGCTAGAAGAGTGAGTGCCTTCAGGGGGCGCCCGCGCTCAGTGCTTCATGCAGAGGATAAATCGGCCGCTCGCCCGGGGCCTGGTAATACGCCATCATTTTTGGAGCCAGCTCGTTCAGTCGCTGCATGCGATTTTCCGGTGCCGGATGGGTACTCAGGAATTCGGGCGTCCTGGACCCTCCCACCGCGGCCATTTTCTGCCACAGGCTGGCGGCGGCTGTGGGATCGTAACCAGCCCTGGCCGCAAGCTCGATGCCTATCTGGTCGGCCTCAGTTTCCGCGGTTCGGCTATTGGGCAGACCGATAGCCAGGGTCGCCGCCACCGCCGCGGTGCTCATGGCAAGAGCGGGCCTGTCCGAGGACACCCCAACCGCCAATACACCCATCTGGGTCGCCATGGCCACGCTCATTTTCTCGGCTGTATGATTGGCTAATGCATGTGCGATCTCGTGGCCCATCACCTGGGCCAACTCGTCATCAGTGGGGTCCACCTTGGAAATCAGACCGGTGTAGATGGCCATTCGCCCGCCGGCCATGCACCAGGCATTTACCATTTCGGGATCATCAATCACGCCGACACTCCATTCCCAGTTGGCGCTGTCCGGCCTCATCTTCACGGCCTGCGCCACCAGCCTGCCGGTGATTTTCTCGACCCTCTGGTTCAGGCGCGGGTCGGTATTTAACTTGCCGTCTTTCTTCAGCGGAGCCATGGTTTCCAGGTAAGCCTCGCGCGAGGCAGTGATAGCCTGCTGCTCAGAAACCAGCATCAACTGGCGGCGACCTGTCGGACTGGTGGCGCAGGCGCTGACCAGGGTCACAAACAGGAGCATCAAACACAGGAAATTCTTACGCATGCATTCCTCAAAGGTTTTCCGGATTGCCATCCCCGACGCCCAGCCATTGGACCGCCGAAAAAGACGACTGGAATCAAGGCAAAAGCATATCAGATATTTCCCTTGCTCAATGCATTAACCGGGTATGATTCGGATTTACTCTGGGTCGCACCTGTGATTAATATCGCCCTGTATATAGCTTGCGTCCTTATATGGGGCACAACCTGGTACGCCATCAAGATGCAACTTGGCGTGGTGGCCCCCGAGGTTTCCTTAACCTACCGGTTTGGCCTGGCCGTGTTAATCCTGCTCAGCTACGCCCTGGCCACAAACCGACCGCTTCGCATATCCCTGGCTGATCACGCCTATGCAGCCATGCTGGGTGTCTGCATGTTCGGTCTGAATTACGTTCTGACCTACTACGGCAGCCAGTACATCAATTCGGGCCTGGTGGCCGTCCTGTTCACGGTCCTCACATTTATGAACATGGGTAATGAACGGGTGTTTTTTGGCTTCCAGGCAGACTGGCGCATCCTGACAGCCTCGGCCATCGGCCTGGCCGGCGTCGCCGTGATCTTCCTGCCGGAACTGGCCTCTATCTCCAGTGGCGCCGGACGAGTATTGGGCATGGGGATGATAATTGCCGGTACCTACCTGGCCTCGCTGGGAAATATGATTGCCATTCGTAACACTCGCCGCGGCATACGACCCACGACCATGAGTATCTATGGCATGGCCTACGGCACCGCGTTCCTGCTCCTGAGTGCCGTAATTCAGAATAAGCCTTTTATCGTCGAGTACAGCGCCGAATACCTGGGGTCACTGTTGTACCTCTCGGTCATGGGTACCGCGGTAGCCTTCGTCTGTTATCTGGAATTGATACGCCGGATTGGCTCTGGTCGTGCCGCATACACTTCGGTGCTAATCCCGCTGGTGGCACTGACCGTGTCCGCGATTTTTGAGAATTACCATTTCTCCCTTCTCTCCACCGCCGGCGTTGCCCTGGTGCTGGCCGGTAACGCTCTGGCCCTCACCGGGAGGATTAGGGCAAACTGACAGTCCAAGTAATTTGCGGCAGGAGCCTGACTCAGGCAAGGATCAGCAACATGAAAGTAATTACCCAGAAATTTCTCAGCCGTGGCACAACTTGCACCGGTGATCTGTACCTGCCCGAAGGCGACGGCCCTCACCCCTGCGTGGTCATGGCGCACGGATTTGGCGCACAACGCGACTTTGCCCTGCCGCCCTTCGCTCGAGTTTTTGCTGAGGCGGGTATGGCGGTATTCCTGTTCGACTACCGGGGATTTGGCGATAGCGAGGGCCTGCCCCGCCAGTGGGTCAGTCCCCGCCGCCACATTCAGGACTTCCACGCAGCCCTGGCCCACGTGCGAGCTTGTGACGATATCGACAAACGGCGGCTCGGACTCTGGGGTACCTCCTTCAGCGGTGGTCACGTGCTGGTGGTTGCCGCCCAGGACCGGGATATCAAAGTCGTCTCCAGCATGGTGCCTTTTGTCAGCGGGCCGGCCAGTCTTGGCCGCATCCCGCCATCCGCCTTGCTCAAGCTGACCTGGGCGGGCGTCCGCGACTGGCTACAGTCGCTGTCCGGCGGGCCTGTGCACCAGTTGCCGATTGTTGGCCAGCCGGGAGACCTGGCCATGATGAGTACACCGGAAAGTTATGCGGGCTACATGGCGATGGTTCCTGCGGAAACCGGCTGGCGCAACGAAACTCCCGCGCGCATCGCCCTGGCGGCAGGACTTTACATGCCGGCGAGGTTCGCCTCCCAGGTTAATTGTCCGACCCTGATCGTTGCCGGCAGGCAAGACAGTCTTATTCCCCTGGAGAGCATACGCAAGACCGCTGCCAGTATCTCCAACTGCACGCTTGAGGTACTGGACTGTGGTCACTTCGAACCCTATCAGGGTGAATTCTTCAAAACCGTATCGCAGATTCAGTCCCGCTTCCTGGTGCAGGTGCTCGTGACACCGGCTTGAGTTCAGCGGCCGTGGCCGTGTGCCCGATAGAAGCTGCGGCAGCCGGCCTCGCGGCCACGCACTACCCGCTTGCCTTTCAAGGGTCCCCTGGTTTCTGTGACCAGGGTTTGCTGGCCCTCGTTCTGAGCATTGTCATAAAAGTACACGACAACCCAGTCCTGGGTGCGCCCCAGTTCGTGAGCCCTGGCAGTATTTGAGAACATAGCCGTGAAATGCCATTCGCCCCGCTCCGTGTGCAGCACCGGCAACCATTCGCGGTGCGTCGGATTAAAGCGCTTGGGTGATATCAGCGTCAGATCACCTGAAGCTGCTTTGCAGCGGTACTCCTCATCCACGTCCAGCAATTCTTCGACCGTGGGCTCTTCGCGTTGGGACACCGGCCGCACGCTGAGACGACGTAACATCTCGTCCAGGCTTGCGCGCATGGCCCGCGCCTTGCGTGGACCTATGCCCTCCACCCGCTCCAGGCGTCCATCATGAGCTGCTACTTCAAGCTCTTCCAGCGTGTCCACGCCCAGAGTCTCGTGAATTTGTCTCGCAAGCACCGATCCCACACCGGGCACAGTCTGGAATAAATTCTCCGGGTCCAGCTCACCCCGCAATCTGTCCATGCGACTCAGACGGCCGAATTGCGCCAGTTCCTGCAAGCTGCTGGCGATACCGCTGCCGATGAACGGGAGTGCCTCCAGTCCTGCTACGCCTTCCCCAGCCAGTAACTCGCGCAGGTCCTGGTCACAGGACTCCACGGTTTCGGCAGCACGACGGTAGGCCTGGATACGGAAAGGATTGGCCTGTTGCTGCTGCAAAAGGTCCGCCATTTCACGCAGTTTCTCCGCTGCATCAGCATTGAAATCAGCCTGCAGGCGCGCAGTGCTTTGAGCCATGTAACCCAGCCTCCGGGGCCCGATGGACCTAATCGTTTCACATATCGGCAAGCGCTTCGCTCGACCGCGAATATCCCGATTCGCACGAGCGAAACAAAGGCATTGTCAGGCTTTCCAATAAGGGCTGGCAATTCGGCATACTACCTAGTCGGCGCCGCATCGCAGTCTCACAACACCTCGGCCCGACCCTCTGCGCCATGCTCGCCCAGGTTGCCGTAACGGTGATAGTTGTCGCTGATGCTTTGTTCCATCAGGTACCACAACAACTCCACTCGCCCGCTGGCGAGCAACGGAGTCCTGGCCACATACACGTAGTGACGTGCAGCTGCCAGTAGCAGGGCGTTCGAGGCTACCTCGCCCAGCATTCTGAGTCGTCTTATCGCCTGATCTTCTATCAGCTGCAGAATTTCCTGCTCACTGTGCCGAGCCAGCGTCACTTTCCCGTCCAGGGCCCTCGCACACTTCGCAAGCAGTGCCTCGATAACCGGATTGACTTCGTGGTGCAGACTGATCATCACCTGGTTTCCGGCAATCCAGGCAGCGGCCATGGCCGCAATGACCTTGTAGGCGTCCGCCCTTTCCCCTACACGTATCATCAGTTTGCCTACCGGCAGGTAGCGGCGAATATTGTGCTGTCCCAGCAACTTGAAGTGATCGTGTTCACGACTGAATTCCGATTGCCACGCATCCTCGTAGCTTGCCAGGGCAGCCAATAAGCAAACGGCGTCAGAATCATTCTCATTCTCCCCGCCCAGGGCCGCGACCAGGCTTGCGAAGCGGGAGTCCCGACCCGGCACGGGCCTGCCATGCGGCGCCTTGTCGGTGAAGTTCATCAACTGGGCCACATAGTTGGGTCCGCCGGCCTTGATGCCGGGGCCGAAGGCCGATTTACCCATGCCGCCAAAGGGCTGACGCAGTACCACGGCACCCGTGGTGACCCGGTTGATATACAGATTGCCGGCCCGAATACGCTCGCGCCAGCGCGCCTGCTCCCGTTCATCCAGACTCTCGATGCCCGAGGTCAGACCGTAACCTGTCTGGTTTACCAGGTCGATGGCGTGATCCAGGTCCCGAGCCCGCATTACCGCCAGGACCGGTCCAAACAATTCGGTCATGTGGGTAAAGCTGCCCGGCTTGACATCCCACTTGACGGCCGGGGAGTACAGGCCAGGATTATCGCCGACACAATGCGGCACCACCGCCCAACTTTCACCAGGTTCAAGTTCCTTCAAACCGCGCTCCAGGGCGCCCGAGGGCGGAACGACCAGGGGACCAACCCGGGTCGCCAGATCCCTCGCCGATCCAACGTGCAGGCTGGACACCGCATCGCAGAGCGCCTTCTTGAAGGCCGGGTCGTCATACACTTCCTGTTCCAGGATCAACAGGCTGGTTGCAGAGCATTTCTGACCGCTGTGGCCAAATGCTGAATGCATGACGTTCTTGATAGCCTGATCGCGATCCGCCATGGCGGTCACGATGGTGGCGTCCTTGCCGCCGGTTTCCGCCAACAGGTTGATGTCGGGCCGCGAGGAGAGCATGGACAATGCCGTGTCCGTACCGCCCGTCAGGATTACCGCGTGCACACGTGGATCCGCCACCAGCTTGCTGCCTACGCGAGATCCCTGGCAGGGCATGAACTGCAGCGCTTCCCGAGGCACACCGGCGCGCCAGAAACTCTTGCACAATTCATAGGCCACCATCACGGTTTGTGATGCCGGTTTCAAAATGACCCGGTTGCCCGCCGCAAGAGCGGCCGCAATACCGCCGCAGGGAATGGCAATGGGAAAATTCCAGGGCGGAACCACGGCTACAACACCCTTCGGTCTGGCAGCCAGGGCCGGAGCCTCCTGCAATTCCAGGGCGCTGCGCCGGTAATATTCCACAAAGTCTATCGCTTCCGACACTTCCGGATCGGATTCGGTCACGGTCTTGCCGCCATCAAGCATAGCGACGGCGATCAAATCACCACGAGCCTGACGCAATTGAGAGGCAACCCGGCCCAGAACAACATAGCGATCCCGATCGGTCATTTGACCCCAGCCGGCGACATCGGATTCGGCACACGCCACGGCCCGGGCCAGGTCATCCTCGTCAGCCTCACGGTAACGACCCACCGTTACTTGCGGGCGTGACGGATCGATGCACTGGCGGACGGTTCGCCCGTCCATCACTTCGTCACCGGCCACCACTAGCGGTATCTCCATGGCGGCATCGTCCCGAAAGCCTTCCCAGCTGCGCATCAACTCGCGTACCCATTCGAGATTCTGCTCCAGCGCGAAATCCGTATCCGGTTCGTTCACAAAGTCTGTCAGCGCGGTGCCGGGCA
>JAPHSC010000416.1 GCA_026193125.1 Gammaproteobacteria bacterium | reverse complement strand
GCGTTTGCTGCGATCACCCTCACCAAGTTCACGCACGTCGTAGCTGGCCTCCCAGTTTCGCCAGGCGACACGGTCTGAGATGTAGTAAACAGGGTCGAACACGGCTGAGCGCAACCACTTACCAAACGCACTGGAACTGGTGAATTCGATGAGCTTTGGCAACAAGGGATAATCACCGTGGGCCTCAATAAGCCTATCCTCAATCGTCACAGGCTCATCGGTGACGTACCAACTCACATCGCGCACGGTTTCAAAGTCCGGTGGGTAAATATCGGCGTTGTGAAAAACGACTTTGTCGTTGTCACGGATATTTTTCGCAAAATGCTCGCGATACACCGAAATCGGCATGGTTTGAGTCTGACGTCCGACCTTCTCATTAAGCGCCAATTCCAGCGTCACTTCGGTAATCACGCCGATGCCGCCATAACCGCCTATGGCAGCAAAAAACAGCTCGGGGTTTTCTTCACGCGAAGCATTGACCACGCTGCCATCCGCAAGTACCAGTTGCATTGCCTTGACGGAGGAAATTATCGGGCCATGACCAATGTAACGACCATGCACATTCACGCTCACTGATCCGCCCACGCTGAAATTCGCGTAGGTCTGCATGATCTTCACCGACAGGTCATGGGGATCTATATATTCCTGCAATTCGCGCCAGGACATGCCGGACTGGACGGTGATCTCGCGTTCTTTCGGAAAGAACGCCACGACCTGGTCGTAGTCCCGCATATCCAGTTGCAGACCGTTGTCGATCGCTGTCTGCCCACCCATGCTGAAGCGTCCGCCACCGATAGAGACCGGCCCGCTGCTGGTCTTGATTGCGGCAACAATTTCTTCTGTCGAGCGTGGTGCGAGTACCCTGGACATTGGGACAGGATTGAGTTCGGTGATGTCGTTGACGACGTAATCGTGCAAGCGACCCGGGTAGTCGTCATCCCCGCTTTGCCAGATAACCACCGCGACCACGACAGCGTACAAAATTGAAATATAGGCTGCGGTGCGAAGTAATTTACCGACCTTTCGCTTGATTCGTTGCCAGATTCCATGCTTCATGGGCGCTTCCGCATACTGTTTAGACTCGGTATAATTGCGGGCAGGGTAACATTTAGCGCACTTGATGACAGCAGAAAACCCGTCTTCCCGTTGCCATCGTTTACCGGGAGTATTACGAGTGAAAAGACGAGAATTCATAGCGGCCCTGTCTGCGTTGCTCGCAACCGCAGTTCCAGGCCGGGGGTTCGCGGATAGTCTTACCTGGACCTCTGCCCAGATCGGAAACTTCCGGTATATCTATTCCAATCCCCAGCTTCGGCAGGAGTTCCTTGCGTTCCTCACCAACGTATTTCATCTGTACCCTGAGGATGAATTTCACCAGGCCCTGATCAGACTGTCCGAGCCGGGTGTATCGGACATGCAGATTTACGCGGCTTTGCAGGAGGAATTGGACGATATCCGCCCATTCCTGGGCGCGTTACGTTACGCAATTCCGGCACTGGCCAGGCAAAAAGCCATCATGGCCGATCAAACCCTGGAGCTCCTGGATCGCGACGCACGTTACGACGGTTACCTCGAAGTGGGTTCCACCGGTCGTTATATCAGTGTGCTGGAAGATCGCCTGGACATTACCGGCGATATTTTTCTGCTGCATACCGAGGAGGGCGGCTACGGTCCCGAGGACATCGTCGAGCGCGGCCAACTCACCAAGATTGGTACGCATATCGACATGGGCAATTATGCAACTCACTTTACGCAGGTCATTCCGAAGGAGTCACTGGATCTTGTCACCGTATACATCGGCTTTCATCATTGCCCAATAGACCAGCGAGGAGAGTTTATTTCCTCGCTGCGTGATGTGATTCGCCCTGGCGGCAAGCTGATTTTGCGTGATCACGACGCGTACAACGAAGACATGTGGAGAATGGCGGCGCTGGCGCATGACACATTCAATGCCGGCACCCGGCAAAGCTGGCAGGTCAACGAGAGTGAATTACGGAATTTCTACTCGCTGCAATTCATTACCGGCTACCTGACAGAGTTGGGGTTCAGGCGGGAAGGGTCCGTGCACTTCCAGGACGGTGATCCAACCCGGAATGGACTCATGGGTTTTACCAGGATCTGAGGTCCCGACACAGGGGAATACTCGCAAGAGTGCCGCTATGCGTCGCTCTTGCCCGCCAACCGGCCACCAGGTGCGATGGCAATCCGGGTCAGCCCCGAATCTGGCGGGCGCCCACCGATTTTGAAAAGCGAGTCCGGCTTGCCGGTAGAGGGCTCAGTTTGCCGCGCGAATTGAGGCGATGAAGCGCTCAAAGTCGGCATCGAATTTCGCTTTGAACTCGGGCGTCATTGCCTCGCATCCACCAGGAACGTTGCGCATGAACAGGATGGTGCCTTCCGCCGTGCCGTCCTCGTTGACGACGACCAGTTGTACCGCCTGCATGGCCGGCACAATCTGCACGTTCTGATCTTCTATGAACTCCAACAACTGATCATCGTCTGTATCAAGCTCTTCCTGGCTTATGTCTATACACGAGTCACGCGCCCGGAATTCCTGGCCGGCAATCTCGACCACCGGGAGGTTCTTGTTGGTCAGTGTGCCGGTCGCCGCATTGGTCGTCTCGACCTGTACCGTGACGAACTGGTTGTCCGCAAAATAACCGGCAGTTGAAATCTCCAGTTGTTCGTCAAGGAAACTCGGGGACGCGTGCACGGGGCCGGCACTCCTGGCACCCGGGGGCTTGGGAATGACTGCGTTGAATGGTCCGGAAACAACGATGTTGCCATTGTTGTCGAGATTAATGTACGCATCGGCGGCGTATGCCACGGAAACGAAACAGGTCAGAACGGTGGCAACCGTCGTCAGGATTTTTCTCATTATCGCTATTCTCCGGGTTTGATTTGCCAAGCCTGACATTAATGGGGCCGGTTTTCCAGCCCGGGCGAGGAAGAAACCTGCCCTGCAAGCACCCGTTCCGCTTCGCCGCGGGCCAGCCGTAAGCTACCGGGTCACGCAGACCAGTGCAAAGTGCAGCCTCTGGCGATTATCCAGGTG
>JAPHSC010000236.1 GCA_026193125.1 Gammaproteobacteria bacterium | reverse complement strand
TTGTCACTTGAGCGGATTTGTGGCTATTGCTAGACGGTCTGCCCCTGCTGCGCCCGCACGCCTGGTGGACGACGGAATTCGCTGCAGGGTTCTGCTACCGTTCCCTGGCAAATATTGACCGGTGGGCCAGCTATGGTAGGTTTTAACAAGGTCATTGAATTATTCGGCATGGCTGGCCGCTGGCCATTCCGATTAACCCAGGGAGTCAAGCATGAATCTAGGATCATTTTCCGTAAGCCTTGCCGTCAAGGATCTCGCAACATCAAAAAGTTTTTACGAGAAGCTCGGTTTCGAAGCGATCGGTGGTGATCCTCAACAAAACTGGTTGATCCTGCGTAACGGTGAGCACGTACTCGGTCTCTTCCAGGGTATGTTTGAAGGAAATATACTGACCTTCAATCCAGGCTGGGACCAGGGTGGTAAAGAACTTGAGTCATTTACCGACGTGCGTGAACTGCAACGCGAGCTGAAGAAGCTGGGGGTTCCCCTCAGTACCGAAGCCGACGAATCCACATCGGGTCCTGCCAGTTTCACATTGTCCGACCCGGACGGTAATCAGATTCTGATTGATCAGCATCGGCAGCGGGTTTGATCGAGTAATTCATTCCGGGCACAACCGGTCATCGGGACCCCTGATCATCTCCTGCACAGAAGCGGGGAGTGTCTGCTTTCGACCCAAACAGGCCTTTCTCTAGCTGTGCATTTCACCTACAACCGTCGCAGTGAGGTTGTGATGTCCAAATGTGGTCGAGACGCGTTGTCGAATTCTCAGTTGGTACCCCGCTTTTCAAGTCCCCAGCAGAGCAGGTACAACAGGATCGGTAGCCATAAGGCTAGAAAAACCGGATTCAGGACCCCTTTGCCACTAAAGCCCCCGGAAACATTCCCGGGGAGCAATCCCAGAAACATTATTATGAAAAAGCTTACCAGGGCGATCGCTCCAAGAAGAACGCCTACCCGCTCCCATCTGAGCGCCAAGAACATAGCTACTATATAAATCGACATCAGCGCTAATCCGATTGCCGCGAACGGCGCCAATGAGTCGGATAGCGGACTACGCCCTTCCAGGGAGTACCCAAAGAACATAAGCAGCGGAAAACTGGCCATGATCAACCCGAGTACCCGAGCTGCCCACCTGAATCCCACTATCGCCGAATTTTGTCCTTTTCTGGCTGTCATCATGGAATTCTCCTTTGACGCAGGACTGTAGCGCATGTTGTTCACCAATCTTATATCGGATGTGCTAACAAACGTAGTCATGGGTAATCCAGATCCACGGCACCGTGCTTTCAATTTGACAAGACGAACCCTGGCCGAAAGCGGACATTGATGTCGACACGTTCTGATCAGTAGCTAAGATGGAAGAGTTCCAGATCCGCTTCCAAACTGAACTGGATTCGCAGAATTTATCGCGCCTTTGGGGAATGTTATTCTTCCCTTTTGCGGAGCAAAGTGAGTCAGGGGGCAGCGGTTGGCTTCGTCGACCGGCTGATGTGCGTGAAGAGCGGCGAGAACATTGAGCGCAGTAGTAAGGTTCGGTTGATACTCGAAGGAGTCGAGGGCGTCGTAGTGGCTCTTTCGGTCCTGCTAACGTGGCCCCTCTCGCGACGGTGGCTCCGGAATTGGGGATCCTCCCCCGCTGAACGCCGGCGTGTCTGGCCCGGGGATAGGTTTGTGATGCCGGTGCACAGGACTTACACGCGGGCCATCAGCATAGCGGCACCTTCCGAGGCCGTATGGCCATGGTTGATCCAGTTCGGTCTTGGGCGCGGCGGCTTCTATTCCTACGAATTGCTGGAACGCCTCGCGGGAATACCCGTTTGCAACGTGGAAAGTATCGTTCCCGATTTTCAGGACCTGGCGGTTGGCGACGAGATTCGGCTTCACCCGAAGGCACCCGGCATTCCTGTCGCAGCGCTGGAAGCGGGGAAGCATCTCTGCTTTGGCATGCTCGAAGGACTGAACGACGCCGTCGAACGACCTGATCCGGCTCGCTCGTGGTCGATGTATGTCGAGCCGGGGGCCGGGAGGAACTCAAGTCGTCTCCTACTCCGGGGCTGCCTCGAGACCACGCGAAAGCAAACTCTCTTGAAGCGTCTCGGGATTTTGATTGAGGAACCCATCGACTTCATCATGGAGCAACGCATGCTCAGAACGATCAGGCGTTTGGTTGAGGGGCAACGAGATCACAAAGAAAACGCCGCGGTTGCCTCCCGATAACATGATCCGCCTGCCGCCTCACTGCCCGCTATCGGCCGATAGGTAGCCCTCATGATTCGTTGGAGTGCACCACAAACGTCCTATTTCAGCGCATCGGCCACGGCGTTGAAAAAATCGTACTCGTCGATCACATCCGTGCCGACCGGCTTGGGTTGGGCGCTCCACATGGCGACCACCAGGTTTTCCGACGGATTAACGTAAATGAACTGCCCAAAGATACCAATCGCTGCGTAGGCACCACGATCCAGCGGCCACCACATGTAGCCATACTCCACTGGTTCGCCGGCAATGACCTTGGGCGTGGTGGCCTCGGCAATCCAGCCATCGGGCAGGGTTGGTTTGCCGTCTATCACTCCATCATTGAGCATGAACAAGCCAAAGCGCGCATAGTCTCGCAAGGTCGCTGAGAGACCGCTGCCGCCTATCTCCAGCCCATCGGGAGATTCCAGCCACCAGTTGGCACTGCTTTCCATGCCAAAGGGCATCCAGATTTTTTCAGCCAGGTAATCGGCCACATGCTTGCCGGTGGCAGCGGCGACCAGTGCGCCCACCACCTGGGTTTCCCCGGTGCTGTAATTCCAGCGTGCCCCCGGCCTGGCTGCTGTCGCCAGGCCCGCCATCAGATTCAGTATGCCTCCCGGTTGCTGGGCGATCTGTGCCTCCAGCATGGCGCGGCGATCAGAGGAGGGATCCGTGTAGGTCTCGTTCCACGCGACGCCTGAGGCCATTTGCAGCAGGTTGCGCACGCTGACGCCGGTATAGGCACTGTCCTTGAGGCGGGGCAGGTAGTCGGTGATCAAATCATCAAGGCCGCCGATATAGCCATCCCTGATCGCCATGCCAACGAGTGTCGCAGTGATCGATTTGACCACCGACATGGACATCCAGCGGGTTTGCGCGCTGTTGCCGAGCAGGTATTTTTCAAACCTGGTCTCGCCGTCTTTCACGACCAGGATGCCGCTGACTCGATTCAGGGACAGGAAGTCGTAAAGGTCATATTGTTTGTTGCGCGAAACAAAATGGAAATTCTCCAGCGTGTCTTTGCCAACTGGCAGGGGATAGGGCTTCGCACCGGGGCTTACCGACCGTGTTGGAAACAGCCTGTCGATATTGCGAAACGTATTGACCTGGATATCCGGATACAGTTGGCCATCGTAAACCTGGCGTACGCTACCAATGGGTTCATCCTCGTGCGGGTAGCCTTCATCGGCGATGGCGCCGGTACAAGCACAGAGCCCTAGCGCAGTCATGGCAAGGGCCTCGCAAGAATGGCGTGCTGGCAGTCTCATTGCTTATCTCCTGTTGCCGGGCCAGTTTACTCAACCGGGGCTGGACGGGAACGTCTTTTTTGCCTGACAGACCTCGTGAGCCTGTGATTAAACCTATATTTTCCAGTTGCTTGGGTTGATTGATGGCGTGCTTGCGATAGACGTCACGGCACTCGGCGAGGCTCTGTCCGGGGCGGAAAAGGCCCTGGGTTGACACCCGCGAGCCGTGTACGGAATTGTGTTTGGTCATGTAAAAGGGCTGGGAACCCGTTGAATTGCCCCGATTTAGTCCCTTTTCTCCCTTGCTGGCGACAAGTAAACGTTGACTATGGGGTCATGCGGTCTATAATTGCGCCAGCGTGCAAGTTCGCCCGATATTTATGCCACCATTTCGAAGTTCCACCTAGTAGTACCTCGTCCTGTTTTTCATAAGTAATAGCAACACTTCTCGCCAAACGGCCTTTAAATTTAAAAAGGCTTCAATTACTTTTGATTAAATAGGAAATTATTATGTCTACTACTACCGGTACTGTTAAGTGGTTCAACGAAGCTAAAGGTTTTGGTTTCATTGAGCAGGAATCTGGCCCCGACGTGTTTGCCCATCACAGCAATATTTCTGGCGAAGGTTTCAAGACTTTGGCCGAAGGCCAGAAAGTACAGTTCACTGTGACCCAGGGCCAGAAAGGTCCCCAGGCAGAGAACATCGTAGCTATCTAATAAAGATGGTTATACGGCTGGCGATGAATACATCGCCGGTCGGGTTCAAGCCCTTACGGGATTGAACTAAAAGAGGGCGAGTCCTACGGGTCTTGCCCTTTTTTTATGGCGAAAATTGCGCTCCGTACAATGACCGCAATCCGGGTTGGACCTTAGTCTTCTTCGCACCAGCCTCACCAGTCGCGTCTAACGCCACTTGATGGAACAACCCATGCTGGGAAATTGCACGCGTGGCCCAGTGCCGGTCGCGGCAATCTGGCGCATCGCGTCCAACAATTCAGGCGTGCGCTGTGTGCCGCCCTTTATCCCGGCGTCGTCCAGACGGCCGCGATACTGCAACTCTCCTTGTGCGTTCAGGCCGAAGAAATCCGGTGTGCACACAGCGCCGTAGGCCTTGCCTACCGCCTGATCCTCATCCACGAGATACGGGAAGGAAAAGCCGTAGCGCTCGGCAAAGCTTTTCATATTCGGCGGTGAGTCGTGTGGCACATGGCGGTAATCGTTCGACATTACGGACAGCACATTGATGCCCTCATCCTGCAGGGTCCTTGCATCGGCAGCGAGTCGATCACCGATGCCCTGAACGTACGGGCAGTGATTGCAGATAAATGCAATCAGTAATCCCTTCTCGCCCAGGTAAGCACTCATGGTGTGGCTGTTGCCGTCTGGATCTTTCAGGGTGAAGTCCGGCGCTTTCCATCCGAACTCGCAAATTGGCGTGTCTAGCAACATAAAAGCATCCTTGTCAAAGTGATGCGGGGACCTTGTCAGGGAGGGTGAACTGTCCCAGGGGACGGTCTGTACCTAGGGTAAATGGGATTGAATCGAAAGTAATTCGCTTTATGGGGATGAAGCATCGGTTCGCCCCACATTTTCCCGGCGGGCTGAGGCGCCTCAGCTCAATTGGCCGGTCAGGATTTGCCTCTCCGTGACCCCGGAAACCCCGGAACCTGCAGGCCTTGTACCCGGCACCGGGTTGTTACAGACAGGCATGGAATATATGTGGATATACCTGATGACTAGTGGTGTATTATTCGCGCGTCCGCAAACGGCTCGCTGCGATGGGCGGCTAGCCCGAAGCGCGATCCAGGTGCGGGGAATCTAAATAATACAAAATCAAACCTCTCGTCAGAGAGGAATATCAAGGGAACGAAAAACATCATGAAAAAAACCTATTTTCTGCTACCGCTGCTGATTGCTGCCGCAGGCCATTCCGCTGTGGTTCAGGCCGATGCGCTGGACTACAACTTTATCGGTATTCAATATCTGTCGGCCGAGATCGACGACGTCAATATTGACGGCGATGGATACGGTGTTGACGGTTCGTTTAGCATCAATGATAACTTTCATGTTTTTGCGTCATACAGTGATCTTGATTACGATTTTGATTTGAGCAGTACGAGTTATGATCTGGGCGTCGGCTACAGTCGGGCCCTGACCAAGGACATGGACCTCGTTGCGACTGTTTCCTACGTGGGAGTCGAAGTGAAGCAGGACTTCTTTGGTTCGGAAGATGATAATGGCTACGGTCTTGGTCTCGGTCTTCGCGCCATGGTCTCCGAGAAATTCGAGGTGTTTGGAGGATTGGATTACGTTGACCTGAGCGACTCCGGCAGCGATACGGCCGTGTCAGTCGGTGTAGGCTTTGATGTGACCAAGGCTATCCAGATAGGCGCTGGAATCAGTTCCAGTAACGACGGTTCGGGTTACACTGTGGGTGTGCGTTACTACTTCGGTAAGTAGTCACTCTGCAGATTTGTCGGCAATAAATACGGGGCCGGGAGCGTTCAATCAATTTGCAGCGCTTCCGGCCTCTTTTTTTGCGCCCTGGACACCTCATGTGCGCCATCAATTATGGTATACGGGTAAACTTGAATTTTTCCGAGTAATCGATGCAACCTTATGGACCAGTTATTCTGTCTTTCAAGAAGAATCCCAAAGGCCGGCGTCCTGGCCAGCCTTGCCCTGGCCTGGATCTTCAGTACCGCGCTGGCTGCGCAGCCGCTGCAAGAGTGGGTTGACGCTAGCTGCCCGGAATGTGCCGGGCTCATGGCAGCAAAAACGGGTGTGTACATCCTGGAGAAAGGCGAGGAGGCGCTGATCGGACGCGCCTGGCTGACCCAGCACGCCACCCAATCCATCGACATCCAGTACTTCATCTGGAGTACCGATAACATTGGCACCCTGGCCGCCGAGCAGCTTTTGCTTGCGGCGGAACGTGGCGTCGTGGTTCGTGTCCTGGTGGACGATCTGATGATCGATGCCGAAGATCAGACCTTGCTGCTGCTGTCTGCGCATCCCAATGTGCACATCCGTATTTACAATCCCAACCTTTCGGTGGGTGTGTCCTTGTGGGACCGCTTGTTTAATTCAGCCACCGACTTCCGCGCTGTGAATCAGCGTATGCATGATAAAACGGCCATTTTCGATGGCATCGCGGGCATCACTGGCGGCCGCAACATGGCCGACGAGTACTTCGATTTTGATCATGAGTACAATTTCCGCGATCGCGACGTGTTGCTGCTTGGGCCAGCCGTGTTGAATATGAGCGAGAATTTTGAGGAATTCTGGGTCAGCCCGCTTGCCGTGCCGGTCGAGCAGATACTGGGTGATTCGTCTCGCCTGCCGACCGACGAGGAAATTCGGCAAAGGGCGCAAGAGCTACACGCCTATGCCGAAGACCCGATGAATTTCGAGCCGGAGGTCCGCCAGGCCATCACCGACATATCCCGCTATTTCCCCAAGTTGCTACGGGCCATGTCCTGGGAGGAAGTAGAGTTCATCAGCGACATTCCCGGCAAGAACAGTGGCGAATCGGGTCTGTCGGGCGGGGGTGAGTCAACCCGCCGGCTGATCGAGGCCATCGCGGGCGCCAGGACCTCGGTGCTGATTCAATCACCTTATTTGATCCTGCCCGATGGCGGCATTGAGTTGCTTGAGTCGCTTGTGGAGCGAGGCGTGCGCATTCGAATATCCACCAATTCGCTGGCCTCCACCGACAACGTTCCCGCCTTCAGCGGCTACTACAAGCAGCGATCACGCTTGCTTGAGGCCGGCATCGAATTGTTTGAATTCAAACCCGATCCCGGAATCCAGGCGCAACTGCTGGAGCGCTATCCGCGACTGGCGGAGGAAAGGCCGATATTTGCGCTGCATGCCAAGAGCATGGTGATCGACGGGAAGGTCATATTTATCGGTACCTTCAATCTTGACCCCCGTTCGGCCAACCTGAATACGGAAGTCGGCGTGCTGGTCGAGAGCCCGGAACTGGGCCGCCAACTGACCGACAGCATTGAGCGCGACATTCTTCCCGAGAACAGCTGGCAAACCACGGTGGATTTTAACCCCGACTCGGAAGTGAGTATGGGCAAGCGTCTGCACTTGATGCTGGACGCTATATTGCCCATGCAGCCCATTCTTTAGTGCCCTGATGGGTGCGCAGCTTCTAGGTGCGGCGCACCGGCAAGCTCGGCACCGGCTGGCAGGCGGGCAGCGAGACGCCGGGTGAGCTGAAGCCGATCCTCGCCGACGAGGCGCTGAGCGGGCTGGAGGCCATGGACGAG
>JAPHSC010000372.1 GCA_026193125.1 Gammaproteobacteria bacterium | reverse complement strand
TGACGCCATGCAGGTACACCACCACCGGCCATCCCTCGGCAGGCTTGGTGAGTCCGTAGGGATTAGTTGCGTTGGGCACCGTGGCGATCATCGGAATCGTCAGGGTGGTACGCGGCACCGGTACCGGGTTGTACTTGGTCAGGTTGGTACCACCCGCGCCCTGCCAGGTGGCAGTGTACATATTGGCCGGATTCGGATCCATGTAGTAGGGCACGTCCAGTGTTCCAACGTAGATATCGGCATAACCGGGTAGCTGCCCTGCGGTGGCAGTGCTGGTATTCAGACCCGAGGGAACCAGCAGGCTCGCCTGGGCCGTGGCCCCTTCATTGACCACTTCCAACGAAAGACCGATGGACTGGGTCGAGACGGTCCAGGCCACCATGAAGGCCTGGGCGGGTACTCCAAACAGCGCGTTCGCGGTCTGCAGTACAGGACAGACGGCCAGGTTCTTGATGGACTCAAGCGCGCCATTGGAAAGTGTCTCGCCGCTAAAACAGGCATCTCGTATATCACGGAACTGGTTGTCAGGTGCAAGAGGGTTGCCCAGCGCATCCAGCACACCCGCGGTAACCACAAAGGCGTAGGTGGTCTCCGGCGCCAAAGGCCTCAGTGGGACGATTTCCAGTACCGCACCCTGGGTGTCGGTAGCCGTGGATACCCGGATTGTATAGTGGGCGGTTGCTTCGGTCGTGACACCCGGAATCAACGGGAACAAGGGGGTGCCGGTCGACGTGTTCAATACCCAGAAATTGGTCTCCGCGCCATACAAGGGTGTGCCTGCCTGATCGATAGGCATGTAGGGCTTCACGGAGGCCAGGTCCACCGGGAAATTGAACGGTACCGTGATCGGGGCGGTGGTCGAGTAACCGTCGGCCAGATTGACTGAGGGCAGGTTGAATCCGGCCGCACCGGTACTGGCCAGCAGACCTGGAATATTCAGGGTGCCGTCGGTTGAGCCACTCAGCCAGATATCGTTCGGATAGGGCATTGCCCGCCGGTTCTGGGCCGTCGGAATATACTGGATTACAAAATCTGCTCGCGGGTCAGGCTCGACCACTACTCCAGTGTCGCCCGTCGGTGAATTACAACCCCCAATCAGCAGCGTGGCTCCCACCAGTGCTGCTGTTACATATTTCAGCATGTCTCGGCTCCTTAGTTTTTATCCCCGGCCTTATGCCACATTAATTTGTGGCTGTTGCCGCCAAAGACTACATCTTTAGTGGATTTAAGTCCAAGGATTGAAAGTCCGGCCGGCCCGTCGCATTTGCGTCTTGGAACGAGTCTCGAACTGGAGGTGCCGACCTAGGGGGAGGCGATGACTATATCCGGCCCGCTGTAGTCGCCTGTGTCCGGCTCAAGTGGCGCCAGGCGGCGGGGATTGCTGGTTGCCGTCTTCCACTTGAGGATATCCAGGTAGCTGCGAATGTTTTCCACGTAGCGTACCGGCTCCCAGCCCCTGGCATAGCCGCGTTTGACCTGTTTGTACCATTGCTTCTGGGTAAGCAGTGGCAGGCTCTCCTTGACCGCGCGCCAGCTATCGGGGTTTTCCCCGCGCATCTCGGTGATAATGCGGGCGTCTTCCAGGTGGCTCCAGCCCACATTATAGGCGGCCAGCGCGAGCCAGGTCCTGTCGGGCTCGGGTATACGCTCGGGGATTTTTCTTTTCACCCGCCACAAGTAGCGGGCGCCGCCACGAATACTCTGCTGCGGGTCCTCGCGATCTGTCACTTCCATTTGCCTGGCAGTGGCCATGGTGAGCATCATCATGCCACGCACACCGGTGGGCGATTCGGCACCGGGATTCCAGTGCGACTCCTGGTAGCTGACCGCTGCCAACAGGCGCCAGTCCAGGTCATGTTCAGCCGCTATCTGTTCGAACAGATAGCGGTAGCGCGGGAGTTTCTGATCGATGTCGCGCAGGAATGAACGGGTACCGACATAATCGAAGCGCCGAGTGTGGCCGAAGTAGCGCTCCTCCACCCTGGCCAGGCTGCCATCGAGCCGACTGCGGCCCAGGTAGGCATCCGCCGCCGTCACCAGGCTGTCGTCGTCGGACTTGCGAAAAGCCCAGGCTATGTCATGACTGTTGTCCAGGTCCATGCCGATGCGAATGTCGGGATGGTAGTTACGCGTAACATTGAACTCCAGCGTATCCGCCACCGTGTAACTCAGTTCGCCGTTGGATACGCGATACAACAGGTCCTCGACCTCGGTATCTGGATTCTCCAGCCAGGTCAGGTCCGGGTTTTGTTGCCTGAGTTTGTTGAGTGACTCGACATGGCTGCTGCCTGCAAGCACTTCTATCGATCCGCCAACGATGTCGTCCAGCTTGCGTGGGCGTTGCGTGCCCACCTTGTAAATCAGGTGTTCACTGGTGGCCTTGTAGGG
>JAPHSC010000412.1 GCA_026193125.1 Gammaproteobacteria bacterium | reverse complement strand
AGATCCCTCACTGGTGAGCACATCTAAAGGGTCTGTAAAGGCTTCCTTTGTAGTACTCGGCTGCAATGGCTACCTGGGCAAGCTGGAAGGCAGGGTCGCGGGCAAGATCATGCCGATCAACAATTTCATGATTGCTACCGAGCCACTCGGGGAAGAGCGCGCAAAGTCCATCATCAGTCGACGCCTCGGTGTGCATGACAGCCGCTTTGTCGTCAATTATTTCCGTATGTCGGAGGATCACAGGCTGTTATTTGGCGGTGGTGAGAATTACCGGCCATCCTTCCCCCGGGATATTCTGAATTTCGTACGTCCCTACATGGTCAAACTGTTCCCGCAGCTGGAAGACGTGAAGGTCGACTACGCCTGGGGTGGCACACTCTCGGTCACAGTGAACCGCCTGCCCCACATTGGACGGGTGGCGCCGAACCTGTTTTTTGGGCAGGGCTATTCCGGGCACGGGGTGTCGACTGCCGTGTTTGCGGGCAAGGTGATTGCCGAGGCCATCGGCGGAACGGCAGAGCGACTGGACGTATTTTCACAACTGCCGATTCACACCTTCCCCGGAGGCACGCTGCTGCGCTACCCCGGCATGGTTTTGGGGATGCTGTTCTTCTCATTGAAAGACAAACTCTAGGCGCGCCGGGGCAGCCCCCGGAAGTATGCAAGCGGGAGACTCCAGACGGTGGATATTGGTGCAAGACTCAAGGCAGTTCGGGAAATGCGGGGACTCTCGCAGCGCGAGTTGGCCAAGCGGGCAGGTGTAACAAACAGCACTATTTCCCTGGTGGAACAAAATCGGGTGAGTCCGTCCGTGGGTTCCTTACGCAAGGTGCTGGACGGTTTGCCCATGACCCTGGCAGATTTTTTCACCTATGACTTCGAGCACGATGAAGGACACTTCTATACCCGTGAAGAACTGGTTGACGTCGGCAATGATGAAATTTCGATGCTTCTGGTGGCGGCCAACAAGCGGGATCGTGCCATGAGTATTCTGCACGAATTTTATCCGCCCGGTTCAGATACCGGTCCCGAGGCTATTACTCACCGGGGCGAGGAGGGTGGAGTGGTAATCCGTGGCAGTATCGAAATCACCATTGCGGGCAAGACCCGTACCCTGAATTCCGGCGACGCCTACTATTTCGAAACCCATCTTCCCCACCGGCTGCGGAATCGTAGCAAGGAAGTCTGCGAGATAGTCAGTTCCTGTACGCCGCCCAGTTTCTAGGCGGGTCGAGACCATAAAAAAAGCCGCATCGTTGTCGCTGCGGCTTTTTTGTTCGACTGGCTTGCGGATCTTCGCGGGCGGCTAGACGTTTCTCAGGTACCACTCGTATTCCAGCGCGGTGACCTCGGCGTTAAATTGCTTGTGTTCCTGGTGCTTGATGTCGTGGAACATCTTCACAAAAGCCTCTCCCAGGTAGCCCGGCAAGACCTTGGCCGCAGCGAAGGCTTTCATGGCCTCGCCCCAGGTCAGGGGGAGGTTGCTTTTCACCAGCTTGTAGGCATTGCCCTCGGTGATGGGCTCAGGCTCAAGCTGGTTGGTAATGCCATGGTGAATACCGGCCAGGACTGCCGCCGCGAGCAGGTAAGGGTTGGTGTCTGCTCCCGCCAAACGGTGCTCAATACGGCTGGCATCACCCAGGGTAGCCGGAACGCGTAAACCCGTTGTGCGATTGTTATAGCCCCAGGCTGTATTGGTCGGGGCGTAGGAGCCTTCCCTGAAGCGTCGGTAGGAGTTGGCATTCGGTGCGAAAATGAGCATGGATTCAGCCATGGTCTCGGCCAGCCCGGCAACCGCCTGGCGTAATTTTGGCTGCTGCTCAGGATCATTGTCGCAATAGAAAATGTTGTTGCCATCCTGATCCAGCACACTCACATGTATATGCATGCCATTACCCGAGTGCTGTGGATAGGGCTTGGGCATAAAGGTGGCCGTGTAATTGTGGCGTCTGCTGGCAACGTCGCGAATCAAGCGCTTAAGCATGACCGTTTGATCGCAACCCAGCATGGGATCGTCAGTATGCGCCAGGTTGATTTCGAACTGACCCGGGGCGTATTCCTTTACTGCTCCTTCCGAGGGTATTCCCTGGGCGGTTGAAGCGCGTCCGATCTCTGCCAGAAAAGGTGCGTAGTCTTCCAGCTCGACAATGCTGTAAACCTGGCTGCAACTCAGGCGCTCACCGGTAACCGGGGAGAACAGGGGCTGGGGCTTGCCCTGGGCATCGCGGTCACGGTCCAACAGGTAAAACTCCATCTCCAGCGCGATCACCGGCTTAAGTCCATCGGCACGAAAGCGCTCCAGCACGCGATTCAGTACTGACCTGGGGTCACCGTAAAATGGCGTGCCATCCATGTTGGTCATGGTCAACTGCAACTGGGCACGGGGTGGACTGCGCCACGGCACCACGGTCAGCGAGCCTGGCACTACTCGGCATATGCCGTCTGCATCGCCGGAATCCATGCCCAGGCCGGTCTCTTCCACCGTTTCGCCTGAGATATCCAGGGCGAAAACCGATAACGGAAGATTCATTCCGGACTCCATTACCTTATCAACGGTCTGGATGTCGGCACGCTTGCCACGCAACACGCCGTTGGTATCGCAGATCAGCAACTCTGCTGTCTTGATTTCAGGGTAGCGGTTCAGGATTTCCTGTGCGGAATAATAGCTTCCGCTTCTACTTTGTTCGGTCTCGTTCATAGCGTTTGTTCGATAAAAGCATCAATGGGGCATTCCGCCGAAGGTCTCTAGTCGAGTCGATGTAAGCATATATTACGGAATACCATGGGATATTGCTCAGAGGGACCAGGACGAAAGCTTACTTTTCCCGGATGCCAAGCCACGGCAGTGTCTAATATCTTTTACAATGGAGCAAGTTTTCTTGATTTTACCCCGGCGCTGCCGATGTTCGCCAAAAGTCATTCTACCGACCTTGCTGTCCTTGCCTTTGGCATAGAATCCGTTGACAGTTCAGACGGGTCAAGTTGACGAGGGAGGTGGGTGAAGGTGAGCAGCAAGATTACCCGCAGGGAATTTTTGAACGGCTCCCGTGTGGCCCTGACCGGTGGACTGCTATGCCCATGGGTAGAGCTTTTCGGGGCCCCGGTTGCGGTTACAGGGTCAGCGAATTATCCCCCTGAACTCACGGGTATGCGTGGCGCTCACCACGGTGCCTGGGAAAATGCCCACGCCCTGGTGGCGGCAGGTTCATGGCAAGGACCCGTACCGGCCAGTGATGAGCACTACGACCTGGTGGTAGTGGGTGGAGGAATCAGCGGCTTGTCAGCCGCCTGGTTTTATCGGCAAGAGCACCCCGGGGCCCGCGTGCTGATACTGGATAACCACGACGACATCGGGGGACACGCCAAGCGCAACGAGTTTACCCAGGCCGGTCGCTTGCTGATTGGCTATGGCGGAACCCAGTCGATTGATACCCCTTCAAGTTACAGCGCCCAGGCGCAGCGCCTGTTACGCGACATCGGCATTCGGACGGAAAGGTTTTACCAGTATTTTGACCAGGACTTTTACCCTGGCAAGGGCTTGGGCAGGGGCATTTT
>JAPHSC010000253.1 GCA_026193125.1 Gammaproteobacteria bacterium | reverse complement strand
GAGGGACGTCTGGGCGTGCAGAAAAAATGCCGAACTGTCCATGCTGGATCCATCAGGAAAGCGAGGATTCAGGGTTTCCTGCAGACCGCTGTCCAGCGCAAGACCCTGGCGTGCGCTCAGAACGGTGTCCATATACGTTTCCAGACCCAGGGTGAGCAGTAGACCGTCGTTTGGCGCCAACTCAGCCTGCAGCTTCAGGCCATCCAGCGTGCTTTGGTTTTGTTCGAGAATACGCAGGTTGGAACCGTAGTCCCGGGTCCTCCTGTCGTCCTGGATGACCTGCCGAGCCGCGTGCAATTGCAGGTTGTCCAGCACGCCGGAGGAGGGCGTCCAGGTGTAGGACCCATGCAGAGACTCCCGAGTATTGGGTTCGAAAAAGAATTCCTCGGAACTGGGTGTGTCCTGGCCATACCCCGGGATTAGCTCGTCCACCCTGGGCGTGGAGTCCTGCCGGGTAGATTGGCCGCTGAGCATGAATTCGTGGCCATTGCGCGGCGTGAACACTAATTTGCCGTTGGCTGACCGGGAGGTGTAGTCGCTGGGGTAGAGATATTCGCCGCCGCCCGTGCGCCGGTCATCGCTGTTTTGCATGCTTGCGCCGGCGAGGAAGGCGAGGCTGGGCCCATTCGCTTCCAGTTCCCCGTGGAGTACGCGCAGGCGTTCTGCGCTATCCATGGACGTGTAGAACTTGCCCGAGGTGGCCCACTCGCGAGCATGCGCCGGTGTCGGCGTGATGACGTTAACCACGCCGCCCATGGCATCGTGCCCGTACAGGGTCGGCGAGGGGCCGCGTACGACCTCCAGTTGGCGCACATTCAGGCTGTCTACCAGGGCCAGGTACTGGTTTGGAGCGCTGCGAAAGAACGCATTGTTCAGACGCATGCCATCCACCAGGTTCAAGACCTGGGATCCCTTCAGCCCTCTGAGAACAGGGGTGCCCTGTCCCGGTGTGGTTTGCTGGAACCAGGTGCCGGTCTCGCCACGCAAGGCCTCGGGGAGCACATGCATCCTGCCCTCACGCATCTGGCTGTCTCCCACCACCGTCACCGCTGATGTTGACTCCAGCACGCTTTGTTCCCTGGCACTGGCAGTGACCTGCAGGGTCTCGATAGAGGCAGTCTGCAGGCTCTCGTTATCTGTTTCGTCCGCCTGTGCCAGGCCGGACATGACAAGTAGCAGGCTAAACAGTGCCAAGCGGCCCCTCTGGGCCAGGACCTGAACAGCGTAGGCCTGGTCACGTGGTTTGTGCGTTGGAATGCTGATGCCGAGACTCCCCGGGGGTCCAAGTAGAGCGGCAGTATATCTGTCTCCTGGTGGATCAAGCTATTGGGTCGTCCAGGGGCTGATCTTGCCCATCAGGTAAAAAATTGACAACGCTGTCAATTCTTGATACCTATTTAGTTCAGACGGGCAGCAAATTCAATGTCAGGTCAAAATTCTCAAGATTTTCCGGGCTCTCACAATTAACCCCGTTAAGTCAAAAACTTATAATTTTCAACTGTTTACGTTAACCTCAATTCACACGGTTACCCAGAGACTTCAGTCATGCACTCAATATTTTCCCTGCGCCGCCTTTGCATATTGATGATCATATTACCGGCCATCGCCCTGATGGCTGGTTGTGAAGGAAAAGGACCCGAGAGGATTGCGGGGACACCCGCACCGCCAGTTGTGGTGCCGCCGGATACCTGCGCCGATGCGATTGATTTTGAGGATGCCTGCGGGCCATTCGTCTTTAGTGACTTTGGCGGCGGTGCGGCGTCAGTCATTGACAATCCGGATTCCAGTGGGATCAACACCACCGCAAAAGTGGGCCGGATGCAGAAGTTTGAAGCAGAGGTTTATGGCGGCAGTACCCTGGACCTGGGTGGCGCCGTGGATTTTGCGGCGGGTACAGCCTTTACGATGAAAGTATGGTCATCGCGAGCGGTGCCTGTTCTTTTCAAGCTGGAAGGCCTCGCCCAGGAAAGGTCGGTCAACCACAGCGGAAGCGGTGCCTGGGAAGAGCTCTGCTTCGACTTTACGGGTAGTACGGCCGGTCCGGCGGCGACTGCAATCACCTTGATCTTCGATTTGGGCGTCATGGGTGACGCGACAAACGACCCGGACAACTGGACTTTCTATTTTGACGGTATTACCCAGACAGCCAGCTGCGGAGCAAGTGGTCCGGTATACGAACTGGTGTTTGCGGATGAATTTGATACAGACGGTGCGCCCTCCAATGCGAACTGGACCATCGAAACCGGATACGGTCCTAATGGAAATGGCTGGGGCAACAATGAGTGGCAGTTGTATACCACGGCGCCAGAGAATGTCCGTGTAGAAGGCGGCAACCTGGTGCTCGAGGCCCAGTGCCCGGTGGCGCCCTGTGGCGTGCGCGACGGATCGATCACATCGGGCAAAATCAATTCCCTGGGCAAATTCAACTTCAAGTTTGGAAAAATTGAGGCGCGAATCAAGCCACCGGTTGGAAAAGCAGCCTGGCCGGCGTTCTGGAGCCTGGGTACCAATTTCCCAACCGTTGGGTGGCCGCAGTCCGGTGAAATTGATTTCATGGAAATGCACAATTTCTATTCTGACGCGAATACGACCCATACCACGATGCACTGGTGTGACGAAACCGTGGTAGCGCCAGCCGACTGCTGGACCTATTTCACACAGTACAAGACGTTAGCATCCTCCCTGGGCGAAGGCTTTCATATATGGGAAGCTGTTTGGGACGAGAACCAGATTGTCGGGAAAATTGACGGACAGGTGTATTTCACCAAGGCCATTGACCCGGCGACAATGGATGAGTTTTTGAAAGAATTCTTCCTGATCATGAACGTGGCGATGGGTGGAACCCTGGGCAGCGGTGATCAGCCCCCGGATGGAACCGAGACTTACCCCCAGACCATGCTGGTTGACTACGTCAGGGTATACCAGGAAGCGGGTACCGGTGGCACCGGAGGTGTGCCGGATGTGGTGCTGTACGCGACGGATCCAGCGATCACACCTGACCTGGTGTATGGCGTGGACTACACCGGCTATGAGCCCTTCGGATCAGGGTCTGTATTTGATGGTCTCTACGCCGGTGATGCGGACTACAGCCCGGCATTTGCCGTCACGACGGGAGCCGATTACGGGGCCAATATCGGTCAGTTTGCCTTTGTAGGTTTTAACGCCGGATTTGCTTCAGGCTATGGCACGCTGGAGTTCAAGGCCAAGGGTCTTTCCAACGATATTATCCGTGTGAAGTTCCTGGATGGCGGTGCCTATCTTGATGTCAACCTGGCCACCAGCGGATTTTCTACATCTCTGGGTAATGGTTGGTACCAGGTATCCATTCCTCTTTCCAGTTTGAGTGGAGTGAATACGGCGACCGGCCTCCTGTTCGAGACAGACGATGCATCGCCTGTCCAGTTCACATTCCTGATGACAGACATAGGCTTCAGCGGCACCGCCGGTGGTGGTGGAACCGGGATTGTTCCTGACGTGGTGCTGTACGCAACGGATCCCTCTGTACCGGTGGACCTGGTATTTGGCGTGGACTACACAGCCCTTGAGCCGTTTGGTTCGGGTTCGGTATTTGACGGCACCTATGCCGGTGATGCGGACTACAGCCCGGCATTTTCCGTGACAACAGGCGCCGATTACGGCGCCAATATCGGACAACTGGCTTTTGTCGGTTTCCAGCCGGGGTTTGCCTCCAGCTACGGCACCCTGGACTTCAAGGTCAAGGGCATGTGGAACGATGTGATTCGGGTGAAGTTCCTGGACAGCGGTGCGTATCTTGACGTGACGCTTACCGCCGGTGGCGTATCCTCGTCCCTGGGTAATGGCTGGTACCAGGTATCGATTCCTCTATCGAGTTTGACGGGGGTAGACACCGCAACCGCCCTGCTGTTTGAGACCAGTGGTGCTGCTCCTGCGCCGTTCTCGTTCCTCCTGACCGATATTGGATTCAGTGGCACCGCCGGCGGCGGTGGCGTAGGGACGGGCATCATTCCTGATGCCGTTCTGTATGCGACCGATCCGGCGGTTAATGTAGACTTCGTGTTTGGCACCGACTACACAGCGATAGAACCGTTTGGATCGGGCTCGGTGTTCGACAACAATTACACTGGCGACGCGGACTTCAATCCGGCCTTTGCGGTGACCACCGGTAGCGGCTACGGCGCCCAGGTGGGTCAGTTGGCGTTCATTGGTTTTGCGGGCGGCTTTGCGACCGGCTACGGCACCCTGGATTTCAAGATCAAGGGCATCAATAACGACCTGGTGCGGGTTAAGTTCCTGGACGGCGGTGCGTATCTTGATGTCACGCTGACCAGTTCTGCCTTCTCCACCCTGCTGGGCAACGGCTGGTACCAGGTGTCCATACCGCTGACGAGCCTAACGGGAGTCGATACGGCGACCGGCCTGCTGTTCGAGACGGACAACACGGCCGCCAGCGCCTTCACCTTCCTGATGACCGACATCGGCTTCAGCGGCACTGCAGGTGGTGGTGGCCCCAGTGGAGAACTGGCGGTCAATGGTGACTTTGAAGCCGGCGATCTCAGCGGTTGGGTGGTAATACCCAATGGCGGCAGTATTACCGCGGATAACACCGAGAACAATGGAGGCTCATGGTCGGGCCACCTGGTAGCCGGTGCGGGGCAAAACCCGGTGCTCAAGCAGGAGCGTCTTGCGGCCGGCACAGTGGTGCCCGGCGATACCATTAATATTTCCTTCGACATGAAGGGATCGGCAGCAGCTGGCGGGGTCATTTTTCCGGAGCTGATTTCCGAAGGCGCCGGTGGCGCGGCCGTCGGCAATCTGCTGGACACGATTGCGGCCCCCACGGCAGGCTGGACGACCTACACCTACAGCCCTGCAGCGGGTGCTGATGTCAGTGCAGGTATCACCTT
>JAPHSC010000307.1 GCA_026193125.1 Gammaproteobacteria bacterium | reverse complement strand
TTCCTGGTGCAGACGGCGGCGAGTCTGCATGAGCGGTTCGATATTCAGCATGCCACCCTGCAAATTGAGAACAGTCTTGAGCAATGGCCTTGCGGTGTGGATTGTGACCCGGTGGTTATGGTGCCTTTGCCGTAGTCGGTGGGTTTGAGCCGGGGAAGGCCTGCCCGCGTTTGCTGTTGCGTCTTTACACACATGGTGGAGAATCTGTTGCCACCTCGCCGGCTTTTTTGGAATGGAATTATGCGTCGTACTTTAGGTCTTGTTTCACTGCTTTCCATCCTTGTGTTCAGTCCGCTGGCGCTTGGCCAGAGCCCTGCCGACAGCGACCAGGGGGGCACAGGTGGCCCGGTTGCAATCGAGGCCGCGGATATCCCGCTGGCGGCAGAACGTGTGCGGGTAGAGCTGGAGTTCAAGAAGGAGACTTTGGAAAGCTCCACGGCCGAGTCCTCACTTGAAGCATGGCTTGAAGACCTCGGTCTTCAGGGCCGCACCATTCTGGACAACCCATCTGCGACCAGGCCGGAAGAACTGAATCTCCGCGCGCGTGACCGGTATCGAGACAGATGGTTGGCCTTGAAAGCCGAAAGTGAAAAATTTGAACGTGCCCTGGACAAACAGGTGTCCGGCTTGCAGAAGGAGCGGGACCAGCTGAAAGCGCTGACCCAGACCTGGGAGGCGACCTTGCAGGCCTACCCCGGAAAAGAGTTGGCGCCGGCATTGAGGGAGCGCGTCAACTCCACCCTGGCACTGACACAAGACCTGGACAAGCTGTATGCGCAAAGGCTGACCTCCCTGTCACAGGTATACCGGAAGGCTAGATCCGAGAGCCGTGTCTTGGACGACGTGCTCAAGCGCTTTGCAGCTGCCGAAAAGACGACCTGGGAAATGATGTTCTCCAAAGACAGCCCGCCAATCTGGCGCGTTCTTGACACACCTTCAGGCGAACCCGGTGCGGTAAAGACACGTGAAAAAAAGATTGCGCTGGCACAGAGCGACTTGCGCGTCTTGTTTTCCGACTATCGCATGCCGATTCTTATTCATGGCCTGGTAAGCCTGGCCTTCCTGGGCTTGACTCTGCCGCTCGCGAGGCGACGCAAGCAATGGAAGGAAACGCCATATCTTGCCCAGGCCGTGAAGCTGTTCGCAACACCGGTCTCATTGGCGCTCTTGATGGGTTTGCTGTTTAGCTCGCTGTTTATCGCGACCATCCCATTGCGTATTCTCGACCTGCGCGCCACGCTGCTCGCGCTCTTGACCTTGCGTGTCATGTCCCAGGTATTTGAAGGCCGAATCAGAAAGATGCTGTACCTAAGCGTAGGCCTGATGATTGCTGCGAAGCTGACTGATATGACCGCCGATTTCAGCCTGGCGGAGCGCTTTGGCTTGCTGGTACTGAACCTGGCGGCTATTGCGTTCATGAACTACCTGGGCCGCGCCCTGCCAAGCGAGCCCGGCCAGCATCGCTGGTGGGCGTGGGCGAGAATCTTGGCAAAAATCACCCAGCCTCTGCTGGCTGTGGCCCTGGTCTCCAACCTGCTGGGCAATGTATCACTCGCCCAGGCCATCGTCATCGGTGTCATTTATTCAACAATGAGCGCTGTGATCCTGGCGTCCGGCGTGCTGATCCTGGAGGCCATGACCCTGGCCTTGCTGCAAATCCAGGGCCTGCCTCAACCAAGGGCCCTGCAACACCACCGTGACGTGATCCAACAGCGCCTGTTTAAAGGGATACGTGTGCTGGCCTTTTTGGCTTGGATCTATGCCACCGTCAGACTCTTCCGAGTCGGAGACTGGTTAACGACTCACCTGGTCCAGTGGCTCACCTACCGGGTGCAGCTGGGAAACCTGGATCTGGCGGCCATGGACATCATTGCCTTTGTTGGCACCGTGTACGTAGCCACCCTGTTGTCTCGCTTCGTGCGCTTCGTTCTGGACGAGGAGGTTTTTCCGCGTGTTACCTTGGGTCGCGGCTTGCCTTCCACAATTTCAGTGTTGGCCAACTACATCATCCTGACGCTGGGATTTTTCATAGCGATTTCAGTGGCTGGTATCGACCTGAGCAGGTTGACGATTGTCCTGGGCGCCCTCAGCGTGGGCATAGGCTTCGGTCTGCAAAACGTGGTGAACAATTTTGTCTCCGGTTTAATACTCGTGTTTGAGCGACCGATACAGGTCGGTGATACCATTGAGGTGGGCCAATTGTTAGGCCACGTCAAGCGCATAGGATTTCGCTCCAGCACCGTGCGCACCTATGACGGCGCAGAGGTGATCGTTCCCAATGGCAACCTGATTTCCTCGGAGGTTGTGAATTGGACCCTGTCCGATAGAAACCGGCGGCTGGTCATTCCGGTGGGCGTGGCCTATGGATCTGACCCGGAGCAGGTGCTCGAGATTTTAAATGCCACCGTAATGGATCACCAAAGCGTGTTGAAGTATCCGAAGCCCGTAGTAATTTTTACTGGCTTTGGCGACAGTGCGCTGCAATTTTCGGTGCGCGTATGGGTCTCTGACTTTGAAGAATCTTTTCGTATCACCAGTGATCTTTCGGTAATGATTTATGCGGCACTGAACAAGGCCGGTATCGAAATTCCCTTCCCCCAGAGAGACCTGCATCTGCGCTCGGTGGCCCCGGGCATCAGCTTGTCAGCGCCGGCAAAGG
>JAPHSC010000057.1 GCA_026193125.1 Gammaproteobacteria bacterium | reverse complement strand
GGCGGGTGGCGACCGAGGCCAAGCTGCGCTTGATTCACGCCTCCACGCTGGCCGGTCCCGTAGACATCTATGTGACTGCACCCGGTACCGACATCATGATGGAACAGCCTGCCCTGGCGAATGTACCGTTCGCTGCGAATACCGGCTTTCTTGCCCTGGCGGATGGTTCCTACGACGTCTCGGTGACCCCCACGGGAACCAAGGACATCGCGATTTTCGCCAATGTCACCCTGAGTGCTGGTAACGTGTATACGGCTATCGCCCGCGATCCAAACACCGCTGCCGTAGAGACCGGGCTTGGACTCATTCTGCTTGACGACTTCGTACAGCTGTAGACATGCCCAACTTTGCACACATTGCAACGCAACTGGCCGAGTCCGGATTTATTCCGGACTCGGTCATTCGCCTCGGGATCAGGCGTCTGCTGCGCGAAAGACGCAAGAGCATCCTGCCCTCCAACGGGTCCGGTAAGGATGAGCTTGCAGCCTTCGTGAATATGATGAACCAGTCCCCGATTGCGCTTGTCCCACAAGTTGCCAATGAGCAGCATTACGAAGTGCCGGCGAGCTTTTTCACCGAGGTCCTGGGTAAACACCGCAAGTACAGTTGTTGTTACTGGGAGGAAGACACCGCGGAACTGGACGAAGCGGAGCTTGCCTCCCTGCGCTGCACGGCCGAACGCGCCGGCATTGCCGATGGTATGGATATCCTGGACCTGGGATGTGGCTGGGGATCGTTTTCCCTGTATGCCGCCGAGCACTACCCGGCCGCACGGATCACGTCAGTGTCCAATTCATCGTCCCAGCGCGCCTACATCGAGGAGCAGGCCAGGCAACGCGGATTGTCGAATCTGCGTGTGGTCACGGCAGACATGAACGATTTTCAGGCCGGCAAGAGATTTGATCGCATCGTGTCTATCGAGATGTTCGAACATATGCGCAATTACCGGCTGTTGTTCGAGCGCATTTCCCACTGGCTAAAGCCCGGCGGGCGCTTTTTCATGCATATATTTTGCCACCGCACGGCGGCATACGAATTTGTTGACGCAGGTCCTGCTGACTGGATGAGCCGGCACTTTTTCTCCGGCGGCATCATGCCCAGTGAGAACCTGCCCTTGCAGTTCCAGGAGCACCTGGCGATTGAAAACCAGTGGCGCTGGGAAGGCCAGCACTACCAGAAAACGGCCGAGGCCTGGTTGCAGAACATGGATGCGCGCAAGGAGCGTATCCGCCCCTTGTTTGACCAGGTCTATGGGGAAAAGGACAGCCAGATGTGGTTCATGCGCTGGCGCATATTCTTCCTCTCGGTGAGCGAGCTGTTCGGCGCGTATGACGGCCAGGAATGGTTTGTAGGACATTATCTTTTTAGCCCGCGGACACCTGCCTAGGTGAGGAGCACTCGAATGACCAATTTGTTGATCAACCTCATCGCTTTCAAGCTCGCCTGGTTATCCAGCGTGCTTGGAGGTGCTAACGGTCTGCCCTTGTTGGGTCCAGCCGCCGTGCTGGTCGCCATCGTGATTCATTTACGTCGCGCCCATGACCCCTCACGCGAGCTGATGCTTATTGCGGCCACCGGCATAGTGGGCATCAGCGTGGACAGCGCGATGATTTCAGCCGGCCTCCTGGCCTACCCGTCGGGTACCCTCTTCGCCGGTCTTTCACCACTGTGGATCCTGGGAATGTGGATGCTGTTTGCAACCACGTTCAACGTATCGTTTCGCTGGCTGCAATCCAGGATCGCGCTGGCCGGCGTGATGGGCGCTATCTTCGGACCCGTGTCGTACTATTCCGGAGCCAAAATTGGTGCCGTGACCTTGATCGACCCGATGGCCGCGATGATTGCGCTGACCGTGAGCTGGGGCCTCATGCTCCCCGGCCTGCTGTTATTGGCCAGGCGGCTTGATGGCGTGACACTCAAGCCCGCTTCCGATTTCGTTTGATCACACACAGGGATACCCACTGCAATGTCTAACATCGAACCTGTGTTGCTTGCCCTGGCCGGCGCCCTGGCCTTTGGCCTGCTGGGTTGGGTGGTCAGCCTGGCCAAGAAGGATGTCAGTATTGTCGACGGCATGTGGTCGTTGATGTTCGTGGTCAGTGCCCTGGTTTACATCGGCCAGGCTGGAGCGGCCGGCCCGCGTGCATGGCTGGTACTTGTCTTGCTGCTGATCTGGGCGGTCAGATTGTCGGGCTATATCACCTGGCGCAACTGGGGCGAACAGGAAGACTACCGGTATCAGCAGATTCGCAAGAACAATTCGCCCAACTTCGCCTTCAAGAGTTTGTACATCGTATTCGGGCTGCAGGCGCTGCTGGCCTGGTTCGTGTCCATGCCGGTACTGGCGGCCAGCTCCGAACCCGCGCCCCTGGCCTGGCTGGACATGTTGGGCGTGGCGCTGTGGCTGGTCGGGTTTGTGTTCGAATCCGTAGGGGACTTTCAGCTGGCGCGCTTCAGGGCCAACCCTTCCAACCAGGGCAAGGTCATGCAATCCGG
>JAPHSC010000214.1 GCA_026193125.1 Gammaproteobacteria bacterium | reverse complement strand
CTCGCTTACTTCTATTCGCTCGCTATTGGCATTTCTTGCTCTAGCCCTGGCTTCCACCTGCGCGGTTGCTCAGGACTGCGCCGATGACCACGAGTCCGTGACCGACTCAGATGCGACGGTACCGGTGCCCGTTCTTTCTTATCGCGTCAAACCCCTGACAAAATGCGAACTCGAAGTCGAGGCCCAGGCCTGGCAGGCTCTGTTGCGAGACAAGGTCGCCGAAATCAGTGACGCTGAGGTGGCGGAGTTTTTAAAGAAGGAGGAGATCAAGACAGTCAAACAGGCGGAATCGGCGCTTCAGGAGGCCGAAGAGGCTGCTGCGGAATCTGACCAAGAGGCTGCGCGGGAAGCCGCGACGCAGGCCAGGGAAGCATTGCAGCAGGCACAGGAAGCAGAAGAAAAGTCCGTGCAGGATGATGCCGTGCAAGACGCGATCAAGGCAGCCGCGGATAACGCGGAGGAGGCTGGTAAAACAGTCATCGTGGCAAGTGATGCTGCTGAAGACAAGGCGGAACTGAAGACTGCCCTGGTTGAGTACGTCACGGAACTAAGCGCACAGAGAACGGCGATAATCGACCGATTCGAGGTCGTCCTGACGGAGCTGGCCGAAAAAGGCGGCGACCGAACGCAGTATGACGTCTACATCAAGGCGGTTTCCGGCATCAAGGTCGATGTCACGGATGCAAGCGCGACGTGGACGACGATAGCCGGCTGGCTGCAATCTCCGGAAGGCGGTATTCGCTGGGCGGTCAACGTGCTGCAGTTCCTGTTCATCATTTTTGTTTTTTACCTGCTGTCCGTCGTAGCTTCCAAGGCGGCTCAAAGGGCTCTCGCGAAATCAAAAAATCTCTCATCATTGCTGAGCCAATTCATAGTGCTCAGCATGCGCCGGCTCGTCCTGTTCGCCGGCTTCTTTGTTGGTCTTTCAGCGCTGGAGGTCAACGTTGGACCCGTGCTCGCAATCGTCGGTGCTGCCGGCTTCGTCATTGCCTTTGCACTGCAAAACTCGCTCAGTAATTTTGCCAGCGGCATTCTGATGCTGGTTTACCGGCCCTTCGATATGGGCGACCTCGTCAATGTTGCCGGTGTGTTTGGCAAGGTTGAATCAATGAACCTCTTGTCCACACAATTGAGAATGCCCGATAATCAGCTTGTTATAGTGCCGAATAACTCGGTATGGGGTGACGTTATCACGAATGTCACCGGCATCACCGAACGTCGCGTAGATCTTGTTTTCGGTATTGGCTACGGTGACGACATAGACAAAGCGCAGACGATCCTCGAGTCAATCATCAGTGAACATGAACTTGTTCTGAAAGATCCGGCGCCGGTCGTCAAACTCCATGAACTCGCGGAGTCCTCCGTCAATTTCGTATGTCGCCCATGGGTCCGGCCCGCTGACTACTGGGCCGTCTACTGGGACGTGACGCGCGAGGTAAAACGCCGATTCGACGCCGAGGGTGTCTCTATACCGTTCCCGCAGAGGGATGTGCATGTTTACCAGGAGTCTGGCGCAGCGGTATGAGGGGTAACGGGGAGAAGCCTTGATCATAGCTGGCTTGCGCCCCCGGGGGACACACCAATCGCTCCGACCCAATTCTTGGGACTCCGGCCCGGCTGCATCGAATGGAAATTGGGCCCTGAGTTATGATGCGGATGCTGAATAGGCGGGTGTTGTGTGGAGCCAGACGGGCCCAGGGCTTTGGCTCCCACACGCGCAGGTGTCTGAGGAAGCCATCTGTGACACTTGCCCAAATGTCATGATCAGGAAATTGTCCTGTCAGAATCCGGGTTTTTAGAGCCGATCTCATTCTGCTTCGCCCGATATTCTTTAAGACGCTGCATCAGCCATTGGCCAGAAGCAATCTGCCCATCATCGCCACATTCGATGTGGTAAGGCTTCTTGCTGAACGAACTCTGGCTGGCCAGCCGCTCAATGAACTGTTCAGTCGTTGATACGTAACGTTTTCCGCGACTGTATTTCATGCGCAAGTGAGCTTCGGCATCCGCAGCATCATAACGACTGCCATTGCGAATAAACGTGCAGTCACTGTTGCCGATTTCTGTGAGTAAATAGTCTATTTCAATCGGGACCTCATCAGCATGAACGCCAAGCGGGAACAATACGGAAAAAATCAGCGTGCCAAGCAAGGCAACCAGAATCCTGCTTGTTCTGCTTTTTAACAGCTTGGTCATAGGCTAAATCTCACATACATGGGGTTGTGGTCTGACGACGAATAGTCTGCCGTCGAGGAATCCAGAACCTGCAGGTCACGCACGAAAATATAATCCAGTACTTGTCCAAAGGCGCGCGTGCGGTGGTCATTGTCAAAACTCAGCACTTTAAATCCGCGCTCTTCGGTCATCTCTTGCAGGACTGCGGATTGCCGCCAATGCCAGGTGTTGAAATCCCCCGACATCAGCACTGGGCCGTCGTGGTCATCGACCACGGCCAATGCGATATTGATCTGCTCCTTGAAGCGCCGCGTGCCGAACGTGAAGTTAATTGCGTGAATATTGACCACCAACAATGTTTTGTCGGTATCTGTCAACGCATACTCAGTCACCAGGGTGGCTTTGGGAGATCGGAGCCACGGCTCGACGCTGACAAGATTGCACTGTGCCAGGGGCTCGACTGTGCTGAGGGTCATAAGACCTGTTAGTGATCGTGACGTTTTATAGCCGGGCGCAAACGATCGATAATGCTCGTTACCTACGATGTTCCAGGCCTCAGCGTCTAACGCAGCTTCCTGAAATACCATCAGATGCGGGTTGTCTGAGAAAGTGGCGAGGTCGGCTATCCAATCGGGGTTATGGCCCTTTTGGATATTCCAGTTAACAAGGCTAATGCCAGCTGAGTCCAGCGCACCGCTACGCGACGGATCCATATTACCGAGCTGCGTCAAACAAGACTCCAGCTCCCGGTCTGTTGCAACCATGCGGGTATCAGCGGGCTCGTGTCTGGTGGCACAGGCAGAGGAGACCAGCGCTGCGATTACGATGGCGCTAGCGAGTTTT
>JAPHSC010000123.1 GCA_026193125.1 Gammaproteobacteria bacterium | reverse complement strand
CGGGTGCATACTGGGATGTCTTAAAATCCGGGCGTGAAGGAAGAATTGATGCGTATGACAATGACTATGCGGCTGGCAGCCATTGCCGCATTCACAAGCCTGGGGATGGGGACGGCGACCGCCGATCACCATAACGGCGAGGATCAACAGCAGGCCCATCAGCACGATATGTCCGGGCATGCTGCCGAAGCGGCGACCGATCAGCCCGCAGCCGATCCCCATGCCATGCATAAGAACATGATGCACTCCAGTGAGGTCAAGGTGGTGCACACGGCCTATGACCTGCCTGCGGTGAGCCTTACCAATGAAGCCGGACAATCAGTCGCCCTGCAGGAGATCCTCGGACAGGACCGCGCCGTGGTAGTGAATTTCATTTTCACCACATGCACGACGATTTGTCCGGTCATGACCTCGACCATGCTGCAGTTGCAGAAGGTGCTCAAGGACGATGCCAGCCAACCCTACTATGTCTCGATCTCTATCGATCCGGACTACGACTCGGCCGAGGTGATGCGCAAGTACGCGGCGCGCTATGGCGCGGACTGGACCTTCCTGACCGGCACGAGCGAAGACATCACCACCACGTTGCAGGCGCTGGACGCCTACCGTGGCAACAAGGTCAATCATTTCGCGCTCACGCTGATGCGGGCTGCCAACCAGTCCGAATGGACCCGGGTCGAGGGCCTGGGCTCGGCGCAGGAACTGGCGGATATCTGGCACGCGACCGCGATGTAGGCTGACGACCATGTTCAAGCGTTTCCTTGTTCTTCCCAGCCTGCTGCTGGCCTGCCTGGCGCTTGAAGCGGGTGCTGCAGATGCACCCGCGGCAGCGCCGAATCCGGACCAGGAGCTCCTGGAACAGGGACGGTTGTTGTACCAGACCGGATTGCGACCTGACGGGTCTGCAGTACCCGCGGTGGTGCACGGTGACGTGGTGCTGCCGGCCGGCGCCGGCGCCTGTATCAGTTGCCACCGTCGCAGCGGTATCGGGGTGGCCGAGGGTGGCGCCACACGTTCCCTGAACCTCACCGCGAACGCCCTGTTTGCCCCCGCCGACAAGCCCCCGATTCGGCCGGCCTACGATTACGACAGCCTGGTGCGGGCCATGAAAACCGGTATCGTCCCGGGTGGACGCATGCTCGATCCCATCATGCCGCTTTACGACCTGAGCGCGACAGAGGCCAAGGCCCTGGTCGCCTACCTGGGATACCTGGGGAATGAGTCCAGCGCCGGCGTCTCTGACACCGACATCCAGATCGGCATGGTGCTGGCCCCTGACGCAGCACCACGCGAGCGGGAGGCCGCCCTGGCGGTGGCCCAGCGCTGGGTCGAGATCAAGAATGCGGAGAGCCGGCGAGAGTCCGAGAGGGCCGCGGCTGCCAATCGCCATTATTACGGACGCAGCATGCAGCGGGCATTCCGTACCTGGAAGTTGCACGTGCTGACGCTGGAAGGCTCCGAAACTACCTGGGCCGCGCAGCTACAGAAGTTCTACAACGAGGTCTCGCCCTTTGTCATGGTGGCGGGCGCTGCCGGCCCTGGCTGGCCGGTCATCGACCAGTTTTGCCAGCAATTCGAAGTGCCCTGCATCCTGCCCCTGACTGAATTCGCACCGCCGGGTGAGCCGGGCTTTTATTCCCTGTATTTCTCCTCCGGGATAGCCCTTGAGGCGGCGGTCGTCACCCATCACTTGCGGGACGGAAAACTGGACTCCCAGGCGAAAATCCTGATCCTGTATCCGGACGATATGGCCGGTCAGACAACAGTCAAGACCTTGCGTCAGCAGCTGGCGCGGTCCGGATACACCAACGTTGCAGCGTCACCCCTGCGGGCGGACAAGGCTCCAAATGCCCAGGCCTGGGACAGCTTGCTGCGCACGGAACAGGCCCAGGTGATGATCAGCCTGGTGCCTGCAAACACCCTCTCCGGTCTGGTTGCCCAATCCCCGGAGCAGACCCGCCTACCCGAATTGATTTACACCGTGGCCTCTTCCTCCGACTGGGCCTCGATCCCGGGTGCTTCCCAGGCCCTGTCTGAGCGGGTACGTCATGTCTATCCCTACACCCTGAAGGAGCCGGGACTTGTCCAGTTTCCCCGTGAGGCGGTGTGGCTGAAATCTCAAGGACTGTCTGATCTGGATCCCCTGGCTGCCGGCAAGGCGTTATTCGCATTCAAGGCGCTGGGTATGGGGCTGATGGACATACAGAGCAATTTCTCCGGCGCCTACCTGATGGAGATGTTTGAGCACTCCCTGGACGGCACCCGCCTGACCTCGCT
>JAPHSC010000422.1 GCA_026193125.1 Gammaproteobacteria bacterium | reverse complement strand
TCTCCCTGACAATGTTCGCCACCACCGGCGCCACGCCGCCCAGCTGCGCGTGACCGAATGCATCCCGCGTACCCGCATCGGCCAGGAACCGTCCCTTTGCGTCACGCACGCCCTCGGAAACCACGATTGTGCAGTAACCGTAGTTCTCCACTGCATGCTTCACCTTTTTCAGAAACTCACGCTGTTTGAACGGCACTTCGGGAAACAGAATGACATGCGGGGGATCGCCTTCCGCACGCGCTGCCAGGCCGGCGGCGGCCGCGATCCACCCCGCATGGCGCCCCATCACTTCGAGAATGAACACCTTGGTGGAGCTCGAAGCCATCGATTCGACATCGAGGCTGGCTTCAAGGGTGGAGACGGCCACGTATTTGGCCACCGAACCGAAGCCGGGGCAGTTGTCGGTAACCGGCAGGTCGTTGTCGATGGTCTTGGGCACGCCAATGCACTGCACCGGGAAGCCCATCTTCTTGCCGATCTGCGAGACCTTGTAGGCGGTATCGGCCGAGTCACCGCCGCCGTTGTAGAAGAAATAGCCGACGTCGTGCGCGCGCAGTACCTCGATCAGCCGCGCATACTCGCGCTTGCTCTCCTCGATGCTGCGGAGCTTGAAACGACAGGATCCAAAAGCTCCGCCGGGTGTGTGCCGCAGGGCCGCGATGGCCGACTTGCTCTCCCTCGAGGTGTCGATGAGGTCTTCGCGCAGTACGCCGATAATGCCGTCCTTGCCGGCCAGCACCTTGCCGATTCGGTCACGGTACTTCGCGGCGGTCTCGATGACGCCGCAGGCAGTCGCGTTGATGACTGGCGTAACGCCGCCCGACTGGGCATAAAGAATGTTCTTTTTCATTGCTGATTCATTTCCTTGCGAGCGTGTTTTACCGCATTGACTTGGCTGGGGTGAGCGGTTAGCGTTAGGACCCTATTCTAGAGGACGGGTACCGTCAGATGCGAATTGTATTGCTGGGCGCGCCGGGGTCGGGAAAAGGAACGCAAGCTGCACTGTTGGTCGCAGAGGTGGATCTGCCCCACATCTCGACCGGGGCGCTGCTTCGGGCAGCCGTGAAAGCTGGCACCCTGCTCGGAAAGAGGGCGAAAACCGTAATTGACCGCGGCGAACTGGTATCGGACGAAATCATGCTGGGGCTCATCGAAGAGCGCCTGGCGCAACCCGATGTGAAAAACGGCTTCATCATGGATGGCTACCCGCGCAATCTCGCCCAGGCTGAGGCGTTGGACGAACTGCTGGAGCGGATCGGTCAGCCGGTCGTTGAGGCCCTCCAAATCGACGTCGACCTGGAAATGTTGATCGAGCGTATTTCAAAGCGTGCGGCCGAAGAGGGCCGCAGCGATGACACCGAGGAGGTCGTCCGCAAACGCATGCGGGTTTACGAGGAGCAGACTGCTCCGGTGATGGAATACTATGCCCGCAAGGGCCTCCTGTCCCGCGTGCTGGGTGATGGAACGGTTGACGAAGTGTTCCAGCGCATCAAGGGTGTGCTACAGATCCGCGCCGCTTGATCCGTACCCTCCTCGACATGATGCGGCTGCGCTCCGGGCCGCAGGATTTGCCGGCCGGCACCGGCCTGGCCGCAGCTCTCGCTATCGCCTGGCTGGCACAGGGGCTGCTGACCGACCGCGCACTGGACCAGGCCAACTCTCCCTTACGCAGCTTGTTGGCCATTGCGGTCCAGTTCGCTGCGATCGCCGCGTTGCTGAACCTGCGCCAGCAGGCTGCACGGATTCCCCAGACGATCAGCGCCCTGGCCGGCACCGGCATCATTTTCGGGCTGCTGGCGCTGTTGCTCCTGATGCAGCTCGATCCTGCCAATCCGCAGCCAAACATCGCGCTGGCCTACCTCGGGCTGTTCGTCTGGAGCCTGCTGGTCGATGGACATATATACCGACATGCTTTGTCGATTAAAATGAGCCTCGGAGTTCTCGTGGCCGTGCTGATATTCGCGGCCAACTTTCTCATCATGAGAGTGGCTTTTGGCTAGCAAAACCATGCATATCCACATCCTTGGTGCCTGTGGCACCTTCATGGGCGGACTGGCCTTGCTGGCCAAACGCGCCGGCCACAGGGTCACCGGACAGGACCGGCACACCTATCCGCCAATGAGCACGCAG
>JAPHSC010000038.1 GCA_026193125.1 Gammaproteobacteria bacterium | reverse complement strand
TGTGGTAGCGGCCCCGGCTTCGCCGCAACCCCGCGCAAGCTGGGCACACCACGACTCGAATCCCCCTCGCCAGGCCGGGCGGTCAGTATGGTTGCGGTTTTCGCGCCGCCTGGGGTCTTGGACTGGAATTGTCTGCCAAACTTTAGTCAGTGAACTGTTTCTATGGGATAATCCCGTCGCGTGCGGTCCCCGGGCTTGCGCCAGATACTCATGGTCAGGTGCGAGCTGGAATCAAGAGGAACTAAAGATTGAGAATGCCAGGTCTTGATAGTGAGGCGGCCGCCAAGCCCGACGCGACGGCGCCTTTCCTGCCGTTTTCGCGCCCGGCCCTGACGCGGGCTGATATCGACGCGGTGATAGCAGTCCTGGAGTCCGGTTGGATTACCACGGGCAGCAAGGTCCAGGAGCTGGAGCAAGCCATTTGTGCGCTCACTGGCTGCAAGCATGCGGTAGCAGTTTGCTCGGCAACCGCAGGTATGCATATTCTGCTGCACGCCCTGAATATCGGACCCGGGGACGAGGTGATCACACCCTCGATGACCTGGGTTTCCACGGTCAATATGATAGTGCTGCGCGGCGCGACCCCGGTGTTTGTCGACGTCGATCCGGATACGCTGATGGTTGCCGCAGAGTCGGTCAGGGCCAAGATCACGCCCAGGACCCGCCTGATTATTCCGGTGCACTATGCCGGCGCCTCCGCCGACCTGGATCCGCTGTATGCCCTGGCCGCGGCCCAGGGCATCGCAGTGGCGGAAGATTGCGCGCATGCCCTGGGTACCTCCTACCGGGATCGTCCCATTGGGCAGTTGGGTACCACCATCTTTTCGTTTCATGCCATCAAGAACGTCACCACGGCAGAGGGTGGCATGGTATGCACCAATGACGGGGAGTTGGCAGCACGTCTGAGGCGGTTGCGATTCCACGGTCTGGAGGCTGACACCTTTGACCGGGAAACCCAGGGTCGCGCACCCCAGGCTGAGGTGGTCGAACCGGGGTTCAAATACAACCTGGCTGATATGAACGCCTGCCTGGCGCTCGGTCAACTAAAGCGCCTGTCTGAATTGAACGGTAAACGTGCCATGCTTGCGCGGCATTATCGCGAGCGTCTGCAGGGGCAGGACGGTGTGTTGCCCCTGGGGATACCCGAATATCCCGGCCAGCACGCCTGGCACCTGTTCGTGGTCAGGGTGGACCCGGACAAGCTGGGCATTACCAGGGAAGAGTTTATGCGCGCACTAAAGGCCAGAAACATCGGCAGTGGAATCCACTTCAAGGCGGCGCACAAGCACAAGTATTACCGCGAGGCGTTTCCGCATGCCGGTGATGACTTACCCAATACAAACTGGAACTCGGACCGGATCGTATCCTTGCCGCTGTTTCCTGATATGACCCTGGCTGACGTGGATCGGGTCGTGCTTGCCATCGAAGAGATAGTGAAGGAGGTCAAGGTGTGAGCGTTCCTGCGGTATCCCTGGTCATCCCCGTATACAACGAACAAGCCAACCTGACCGAGTTGGTCGAGCGCTGCGTGCGCGTCTGCGAGGGGCTGAAACAAACCTATGAAATCATCCTGGTGGATGACGGGAGCAGTGACGGTTCGCGTAGCCTTCTTCGCAGCCTTAGCCAGCAATACCAGGGTAAGGTCCTGGCAGTGCTCCTGAATCGAAATTACGGACAACACCCCGCGGTTTTCGCCGGTCTTGCGCATGCGCGAGGCGAAGTGGTGGTGACTCTGGATGCGGACCTGCAAAACCCGCCCGAGGAAATCCCCAAATTGGTGGAGAAAATCGACGAGGGCTACGATGTGGTCGGCAGCGTGCGCATCAAGCGCAAGGATTCGTTTTTCCGCAGACTGCCGTCGCGAATCATCAATGCGGTAGTGAGAAAAACCACCGGCGTGATGATGAATGACTACGGCTGCATGCTGCGTGCTTATCGGCGCAACGTTGTGGATGCGGTTCTACAATGCACGGAACGCAGCACATTTATACCGATCCTGGCCAACAGTTTTGCCAGCAAGACTACCGAGGTAATGGTTGAGCATGCCGAACGTAGTGGTGACGACTCCAAATACAACGTATGGAAGTTGATAAACCTGCAGTTTGATCTCCTGACCAGCATGACCTCCTTCCCGTTGCGCCTGTTGAGTCTGCTTGGAGGTGTGTTGGCCATATGCGGGTTTGCAGCGGGCGTGTTGCTGCTGGTCATGCGCCTGGTCTACGGGGCATCCTGGGCCGCCAATGGCGTGCTGACCGTATTTGCCGGACTGTTTGTATTTACTGGTGTCCAGCTGTTTGGCCTGGGCCTGGTAGGCGAATACCTCAGCCGCGTGTACAACGACGTGCGCGATCGCCCCCGTTACTTTGTCAGTGAGATTCTGGGTGGGGCTACAGCCCCCGAGATCGACGTCAAGTCGGCATCGGACTAAATACACTAACCTGAAGAGATTGAGTCATGAAAACAGCAGTTGTAGCGGCATATCATAACGTTGGTTGCGCGGGCATAGAGGCATTGCTGCG
>JAPHSC010000384.1 GCA_026193125.1 Gammaproteobacteria bacterium | reverse complement strand
TGAATTCGGTCCTACGTTTCCCGAATGAATTCGGTCCTACGTTTCCCGAATGAATTCGGTCCTACGCCAGATGCGGCTTCCCGTCGAACGGGTGCGGTTCGTCCTCCACGAGGTGTTCGGCCAGCAGTTCGACCAGGCTTTCCAGTTCGTGATCCCAGTTCCAATAGGCTTTGCTGTCGTCCATCGTGAGCCGGCAGTTGGCGCAGGCGGACAGCATCATCGACGCACCGGTGTCCTCGACCTGTTTCATCTTGATCTGGAACACCTTGTGTCGCAGGTCGGCTGCGCGGCTCATGGCCTGCACGCCGCCACCGCCGCCGCAGCACCAGTTGAAGTTGCCGGTCGGCGTCATCTCGCGGAAATCGGTGGCGTCCTCGAGCAGGTATCGCGCCGCCGCGGTGGCGCCGCCCCGGCGTGAGATCTGGCAGGGGTCGTGATAGGTGACCGACTGTTCGATCGGCCTGAACTGGAGCTTGCCCTCTTTCTTGAGCTGGGCCAGGTACTCGGTGATGTGCAGCACGGTGAAGGGCAGTGGCCGGCCGATGATGTTGGAACCCGCCCAGCGCAGCACGCCGTAGGCATGACCGCACTCGGGTATGACCAGCAGCTTGGCGCCGACTTCCTCGGCGGTGGCGACCAGCTTTTCGATCGCGTGCCGCGCGATGTCCATCTTGCCGGCCAGGAAACCGAAGTTGGTGGACTCGTAACCCTTGGTGCTGAAGGTCCAGTCGACGCCAGCCTGGTTCAGTAACCGGGCCATGGCGACTATGGACTTGGGGTATTTCATCAGCTCGATCGAGGACACCGTCAGCAGGACTTCCGCCTTGGGCCGGTCCAGCCGCAGATCGACCTCGTAGTCGTCCTCCAGCCACTCCACGCGGCCGTCGAACACCGCCGGTGTCACACCCAGCGGGCTGCCCTTGGTCAGCACATTCTCCGCCGCCTCGAACAGGTCCGCCGGGCCACGTCCGGCCGCGGCAAATGCCTGGCGGGAAGCGGCCACGATCGACGAGATGTCGATGCCCATCGGGCAGGCCTGGGTGCAGCGGCCGCACATGGTGCAACTGTCGAACAGCAGCTCTTCCCACTCCTGCAGTTCGGCTTCGGTGATCTTCGGCCCGCCGAACCAGTTCCAGGGCCACTTGGTCCTGCGGTGGGCGCGGGCCATCGGGAACAGCTTGTAGGCCGGCGTGTACTTGGGATCGCCGGTGACTTCGTAGAAGTGACAGGCGGTGGCGCAGTTGCCGCACTTGACGCAACTCTCGAGGTAGGCGGCGAGGTTGCCGCTGTTGAGAGTCAGGAACTTGTTGGCGGCGGCCTGGGCGGCCTGCTCATTGGTCATCGTGGTCGTTTGTGCGTCCATTTGTTTTCCTCCGTAGGACCGAATTCATTCGGGAAACGAATCGCGAACAAAGTTCGCTCCTACGTTACCTTTACCTGCATCAATTCCTGGCCATCCGGGTCGGTCACGTGCACCGCGCAGGCGATGCAGGGATCGAAGCTGTGGATGGTGCGCTGGATTTCCAGCGGCTGGTCGGCGATGGCCAACTGGTGGTTGTCCATCAGCGCGGCCTCGTAGGCGCCCGGTTGGCCGCTCGGGTCGCGCGGGCCGGCGTTCCAGGTGCTGGGAACGACGGCCTGGTAGTTGTCGATTTTGCCGTCCTTGATCACGACCCAGTGGGCCAGGCCGCCGCGCGGAGCTTCCATGAAGCCGACGCCCTTGCACTCCTTCGGCCAGGTCGAGGGGTCCCACAGCTCCTCGCTGTGCACCGCCAGGTCGCCGGCCTTGATGTTGGCCAACAACTTGTCCAGCCAGACCGACATCTGGTCGGCGATGATCTTGGTCTCCAGCGTGCGTGCCGCGGTCCGGCCCAGCGTCGAGAACATCGCCTCCAGCGGGGCGTCGAGCTGGCTCAGCGCCATGCCGGCCAGTTCCTGCGTGGGCTCGTGGCCCGATGCGTACAGCATCAGCACGCGGGCCAGGGGTCCGACTTCCATCGCCTTGCCTTTCCAGCGCGGCGCCTTCAGCCAGGAGTAACTGCCCTCGACGTCGAGAAACTCGTAGGGCGGTTTCGGACCCGTGTAGTTCAGATTGGTTTCGCCGTCGTAGGGGTGCAGGCCAATGTTCTTGCCCCCTTCATAGTCGTACCAGGAATGGCCGATGAACTCCTGGATCTGGCTGGGATCGTTCATGTCCACCGGATGAATGCGGGACAGGTCACGGTCCAGGATCGCGCCGGCGGGGATCATCCAGGTGGTCGGGTCGTCCAGCCCCTCGGAGGGGAAGTCGCCATAGGTCAGGAAATTGCCCAGGCCCTCGCCACGCGCGAACCAGTCCTTGTAAAAGGAGGCGATCGCCAGCGTGTCGGGCACGTAGACCTGGTCGACGAAGGCGCGCATGCGCTTGATGATGTCGCGGATCTGGCCGAAGGCGACGATGTTGACCGCGGTGGCCGCGGAACCGCCGGTGGCCGATGAAGGATCGTTGCTGATTGGCGATGGCGAGCCGCCTACCAGGAAATTGGGATGCGGGTTCTTGCCGCCGAAGATCGTGTGGATTTGCACCACGTCGCGCTGCCACTCGAGCGCGTCGAGGTAATGCGCCACGGCCATCAGGTTGGCCTCGGGCGGCAGGCGGTAATCCGGGTGTCCGTAATAACCGTTGGCGAAGATACCCAGCTGACCGGCCTCGACGAAGTTCTTCAGCTTCTTCTGGGTGTCGGCGAAATAGCCGGGGCTGGACTTGGCGTAGCCGGAAATCGATTGCGCCAGTTCCGAAGTGGCTTTCGGGTCGGCCGACAGCGCCGACACCACATCGACCCAGTCCAGCGCATGCAGGTGGTAGAAGTGCATCACGTGGTCGTGCACGTACTGCGCCGCGATCATCAGGTTGCGGATCAGCTGCGCGTTGGGCGGAATCCTGTAACCCAGGGCGTTTTCGACGGCACGCACCGAGGCGATGCCGTGCACCAGCGTACAGACACCGCAGATGCGCTGGGCGAAGGCCCAGGCGTCACGCGGGTCGCGGCCCTTCAGGATCAGCTCGATTCCGCGGACCATGGTGCCCGAACTGTAGGCGCTGGTGATCTGGCCGTCGCTGCTGCGTTCCGCCTCGATGCGCAGGTGGCCCTCGATACGGGTAATGGGATCGACTACGACTCGTGTGTTCACAGCTGCGCTCCTCGGTGGCTCAGGTGGGCGCCGGTCTGGCTGCGCGTGACGAAGGCCAGGAACCAGTGCATCAATTTGCCGAACGGCAGCCACACCAGCAACACCGCCACGCTCAGGATATGCAGGCCCAGCAGGGTTTCGTAGCGGGCGCCCAGGTGGCTGGTCGCCACGATGCCGGTGGCCACCGGCAGGAAGGTCACCAGCCAGCTGAAATAGTCATCGAAGGTCGAGATGATCCGCTGCGCCGGGTTGGCCATGCGCATGATCAGCGCCGCGATCAGCGACACGGCGGTGATGATGCTCACGGCGTAGATCACGTTGTTCGGCAGGTGTGGCCAGTAGAGGCCGAGCAGGTCCTTGAAAAACAGGATGTGCGGCAGCAGGAAAAAGACGATCAGCGCCAGCCCGATATGGAACACGTAGCCGTTGATGGCGGTGAATAGCGTGCGCTGCTTGTAGACGGTTTCCGGCCACATGCGGCGAATGATCTCGCGCAGGGCAGCGATCACGACCGGTTTTTCGTGCGCGCGGTTGGCCGAGCTGTCGCGGGTTCGCCACAGCGCGAAGATCGAGACGACGCGGAACACCACGCCGCCAATAAACACCGCGATGGCGAAGGTCAGCGCCGGACCGCGTGCGAATTCGAGCAGTTCCATTATTTGTCCTCCTTGGCGGGTGCGCGCGGTGCGGCCGCAGCCGCGGCTTGCAGTGACTTGGTTCTCAATTTGCGCGCCGCCAACGCGCTGGCGGCGCCCACTGCGGCGCCCGCTACGGCGGCGCCCGCGGCCCACCTGAGCGGATCGCCCTTGGCCGTGGATAGCGGCTTGTAGAAGCCGCCCAGGTCCCAGAAGCCCGGTTCCGAGCAGCCCAGGCAGCCGTGACCCGACTGGATCGGGAAGGACGTGCCGCCATTCCACTTCAGCGTGGCGCAGGCGTTGTAGGTCACCGGGCCCTTGCAGCCGACCTCGAACAGGCACCAGCCCTGGCGGGCGCCCTCGTCGTCGAAACTCTTGGCGAACATGCCGCGTTCGTAGAACGGACGGCGGTAGCAGCGGTCGTGGATCGCCTCCCCGAAAAACGCTTTCGGCCGGCCCAGGTGATCGAGTTCGGGAATCGCGCCGAAGGACAGCAGATAGGCGATGGTGCCGGTCATCGCCTCGGGGATCGGCGGGCAGCCGGAGATGTTGATCACCGGCTTGCCGGTGACGATGTCGCTGATGCCGACTGCGCCGGTCGGGTTCGGGTTGGCCCC
>JAPHSC010000030.1 GCA_026193125.1 Gammaproteobacteria bacterium | reverse complement strand
CCATCGATTTTCGGGGGTATTGACGTTAAAAATACGTAAAAAACCATTCAAAACAGTATGTTACGCTCTATTTCGTCAACATTTCTGGCGAAATCAGGTGATTTGTCCCCTGATTTTCCTGAATCCACCGAGCAATACCTCGGCCAGGCGGTCAATTTCGGTCCTGGTCATGGCCGTGGACAAGGTCGCCGAGCAGGTATTGATCAGGATCAGCCCATTGTCGAAGGCGTGGTCGATCAGGGCGTTGATGCCCGCCGATTGGGCAGGTGTCGGGTAGGTCGCCCGGTAATCCTTTGGCGGTTCGGGTTTCAGGTGCACACGGAACATGGATCCGCCCCCGGTGACGCAGGCCGGTACCTCGGCGACGCGGATAGCCTCGCTGACTTGCTCCATCGCGTACGCGGTCAATTCATTCAACTGCGTCACCGCAGGCTTGTCGAACAGGTCCATGGTGACGTAGCCGGCGGTCATGGTGATCGGATTGGCTGAAAACGTACCGGAATGGGGAAACAACACCTTGTCGGCAAGTGGATTCATCACCTGCATCACGTCCTTTCTGCCCGCCAGGGCACCCACTGGGAAGCCGCCGCCGATCAATTTCCCCATGGCCGTGAGGTCTGGTTGGGCGTTGTACCAGTCCTGTGCACCGCCGTAACCGCTGCGAAACGTAATGACTTCATCAAATACCAGCAAGGCGCCATGCGCCTGGGTCCATTTGCGCAATGCCTCGACATAAGGCTGGCTTGCGGGAACCAGGCCTACACGATGAGGCATCGGGTCGATTAACACGCAAGCCAGATCGGACACATGCTTATTCAGGATGGCGATGGATCTTTCGACATCGTTAAACGGAATTACGACCACGTCATTGAGTGCCGACAAGGGGGTACCGTAGGCGACCGGCGTGCTGCTGGGGCTTTCTGGGCCGCCCCAGTTATCCGGCTTTGAGGTCTGGCTGACCTCGGCGTAGTCATACAGTCCGTGATAGGCGCCCTCTATTTTGGCGATTTTTGGCCTCCCGGTGTAGGCCCGGGCTGCCTTGAGGCAACCCATGATGGCCTCGGTGCCTGAATTTACGAAGCGTATCTGGTCGAAGCCCCTGTTGCGGCTGCACAGGTGCTCGGCAAAGATTATTTCTGCCTCGGTGGCCAGGGTGAATGCCGAGCCCTTCTTCAGCTGTGCAGTCACCGCCGCCACCACCGCCGGATGGGCATGGCCATGGATCAACGAGGCCATGTTGTTGGCGAAATCAATGCGTTTGACGCCCTCAACATCGGTCACGTAACACCCCTCCCCTCGCTCTGCATACAAAGGATGGGGTTTTCTCAGTACCGTGTTGCGGCTACAGCCTCCCGGCATCACACGCAGGGCACGCTCGTATAATGATGCGCTGAGAGAAGGTGAGGCAGGTTTGGATGTTTGCATTCGCGCGCTCGTCCCGGTTGCAAAAGAGACAATACTAAGGGCTGTCTGACCTGGCGAGACTCAGGCCGGGATCAGGTTACAACCCGTCCGTTGCTGCACATACTCAAAATCAATGCCCGGGGCCAGCTCAATAACGCGAAGTCCCTGGGGTGTCACATCAATCACCGCGAGGTCCGTGTAGATGCGTTTCACCACGGCCTGTCCGGTCAGAGGAAAACTGCAGGACCTGACCAGCTTGGGCTCGCCTTCTTTCGTGCAGTGCTGGGTGAGCACGTAGATGGTTTCCACCCCTGCCACCAGATCCATGGCGCCACCGACCGCCGGAATGGCATCGGCCGCACCGGTGGACCAGTTTGCCAGGTCACCGGTCTCGGAAACCTGCATGGCGCCGAGTACACAAATGTCGATATGGCCGCCACGGATCATCCCGAAGCTGTCCGCGTGATGAAAAAAGGCGGCCCCGGGTATCGCGGTAATCTGCTTCTTCCCTGCATTTACCAGGTCAGGGTCTTCCTCGCCTGGTTTGGGAGTCGGCCCCATACCCAGCAGGCCATTCTCGGTGTGATAAATGACTTCGCGTCCGTCCGGCACATACCGGGCAATTTTTTCCGGAATGCCGATGCCAAGATTTACATAGGCGCCATCCGGGATATCCAGCGCGGCGCGTTGCGCCATCTGCTCACGATCCCAGCCGACAGTGGCTCGCTCCGCGGCGTTGTTCATGGATAAACACTCCCTTGGGCAACCAGGCGGGACTCATGCTGGGGTTCCGGTACCAGGACGATTCTGTGCACAAAAATACCGGGTGTCACCACGGTCTCGGGGTCGATGTCGCCCGCTGGCAGGTACTTCCCGGTTTGCACAATCGTGGTCTTGGCGGCGGTCGCCATGATCGGACTGAAGTTGCGTGCTGTCTTGTTAAAAAGCAGGTTCCCGTAGCGATCGGCAGATCGGCATTTCAACAGTGCGAAATCGGCCTTCAAGGCATATTCCATGACATAGTCGCGGCCCTCGAAGTTGCGTACTTCCTTGCCTTCCGCGAGGGTCGTGCCGACGGCGGTGCGTGTATAGAACGCGGGTATCCCGGCCCCGCCCGCACGTATACGCTCGGCAAGTGTGCCCTGGGGTACCAACTCGAGTTCCACCTTCCCTCGCCGGTAAAGGTCGGTGAATACCGTGGAGTTCGCAGTCCGTGGGAATGAGCAGATCATCTTGGCCACGCGACCAGACTCGATCAGTGCAGCCAGGCCCACATGGCCGCTGCCGGTGTTGTTGTTAACGACGGTGAGATTTTTCGCGCCCTGGTCAATCAGCGCATGGATCAATTCGATGGGGCTGCCCGCCTCGCCAAAACCGCCGATCATCACGGTGGCGCCATCGAAAATGTCGGATACAGCGTCTGCAACGGTCTCGAATTTCTTTTCAATCATCAGGCTTTGCCGCCATGGTTATCGTTGATCAACCTGCAGGATGGTGCCAGAAGAACGGGCTACCAGGGAATTGTTATCGGCTCTGATTTCGCCTTCCACATAGGCAGTCCGGCGGGTTTCGCTCACCATCCTGCCGGTAGCCGTAAGCGTCCCGTTCCTGACGCCCTTGAGAAAATTGACTTTGAGCTCCAGTGTCGCACCGGAACGATGCTGTCCGGGAATGTCCCCAAGAAACGCCCGCGACATGGCCGTGTCGAGAAGGGTGCAAAGAACACCACCGTGAACAAACCCCTGGAGATTCAAGTGCTCGGGCCTGAGCTGCAGTTGCAGGACATAGACGCCTGCAGCAGAACTGACGAATTCAAGACCGAGCAAATCGTTGAAGTTCGATAGGGTATCAGGCGGGTTTTCAGAGGTCATCAGCATTCCAGCGACTCAGTTTGTTTGGCACACCAACCCATTCCTCGGCATCCGGCGGCGCCGCTTGCTTAGCGACACCTTGCCGCCGGCGCGCCTATACCACCTGGGCAATCTTTTGCGTCGCTTTCTTACCCGTTACGTTTTCGTACAGACCCGCCTCATCATACAGAACCCGGTCATCATAGCCTGAAAACCAGATAGCCTCGGGGTTGCGCCCCAGGATAGTGACCTTGCCGCGATCCGGCGCATCGGCAGCCCCACGCAGTAGTTTCATTATCACCAGGCCATGTTCGCCACCCTTGACACCCGGAAGGGGGTCGCTGGTCACGGCGGCAACTTCCGTTTTGCCCTTGTAATGGGTGATGGACAGACGCGCATGTGCCTCGACACCGGACAAGCCCTTTTGCGATTCATTCAGGACTCGCCACGCTTCCTCGATAGGTACGTTAAAGGCCTTGTGTCCAATGATGTCCCGGCCGCAGAAAAAGTAATGATTCTCGATCCGGTTACGGCGCAGCTCCCGCTGCATGATCCTGAGCGCATCGGGATCGTTGTTGATGCCGTTAATAATCGGCGCCTGGTTATCGATATTCAGCCAGTTGCGATTTCCCAGTTCTTCGACCGCACGCTTGGTGGCCGGCACCCATTCCAGACCGCCCAGGGGGTTCTCGATGTAGTTACCTTCGTCGTCCTTTTGCAGAAATTCGTCCGGATGATTGAAATGCACCATGATTCGAAGCTTGGTCTCGGGATAGACAGCGTGAAACTTGTCGAGCATGTCAAAGAAGGTCTCGTCGAAGCGATCGGGGTAGAAAGCCAGTTCCTTGGTTCCGATACGAATCGATTCGATCCCCGCCTCTGCCAGCGCCGATATCCAGGCCGCGACGTTCTTGTTGCTGAGAACCAGGGGGTCGCCGCCGGACATCAGGATCTCACGCAGCTTCTCGCGGCCGGTTTTCGGATGCCTGCCGCCATTCGCTTTCACAATCTCATTGTGCTGCTTGATGTAGTCCACGAGTTCGCCAATTTGTGCCAGGCCCTTTGGCGCCATCGTTCCATCCGGGCGCATGACCTCCTTCTTGGCAATCAATTCCTCGCGGTAACAAAAGCGACAGTGTGCGGAGCAGGTTGACGCCACATAGATCAGACCGAGTTCATATTTATGAATGAGACCTTCGACCGGACTGTAATCCATTTGTTTGCCCGGATCGGGAGCGCCATCCAGGTCGAATGTCTCCTTCGGGCTTGCCTTGACCAGTACTTGCAGCGGCTTGCTGCGTTTGGCCAGTTCAAAATAATGCCTAGTGATCTTTACCGGCATGCGGGCCTCTACGTCCTTCACGGTTCCACGCAAGTCCACCAATGCCTGTAATTCCTGGTCCGTGTAGAACGATGCCATGTCTTCCGGCACCTTCTTTTCCAGGAACTTCTTGATGCCGGTAATGATCTGCCTGTCGTATTTGCCATTGACTACCGTGTCCAGAAAAGCCTGTTCTTTTTCCGAGGGCACGTATTTTTCTGTATTTGACATGGTTTTTGGCTCGCTGGTTAGGATTGGGTTCGGCTAAACCATGCGGTAAACTCATGGTTTGACGATGTTCAGGAAGCTCGAAAGGCATTGATAAACCAAACTATGACGGCTATTTTGGAACAATTAGCGGTATTCGTGCAAACTACGGAAAGTCACAAGTTAATGAGGGATAGTAATCAATGACATCCTATCAGCGACGCCTGCTTCCCAGCTCCAGCATGCTGGCGGCTTTCGACGCCGCAGCCAGGACCGGCAGTTTCACCGCCGCGGCCAGGGAGCTGTCCCTGACCCAGGGCGCCATCAGTCGGCAAATCAGCGCCCTGGAGAACCAGTTGGGTGTGGTTTTTTTCGAGCGCATCCGCAAGACCGTCCGACTTACGGACGCCGGCAGACAATATGCGGCTGAAATTCACCGTGCCCTGCAGGTAATCCGGGCCGCGTCCCTGGGTGCCATGACGAGCCCGCTCAGTGGGGCCTTGAACCTGGCGATATTGCCGACTATTGGTACGCGCTGGCTGATTCCGCGTATGCCGCAGTTCATCGCCCAGCATCCGGAGATCACCGTCAACTTCGTCACCCGGCTCTCCCCCTTCGACCTCCAGGCTGATGGCGTTCACGCCGCGATTCACTATGGGCCGGCCGACTGGCCCGGCGCCGAATGCACGTTCTTGATGAGCGAGCAGGTCGTCCCGGTCTGCTCGCCGAGCCTGGTCCCCGAGAACCATCAGCTCAGCCCGCGAGACCTGGCGGCCTTACCCCTGCTGACGCTGGCGACCCGCTCAGAGGCCTGGGCCACCTGGTTCCTGGCAAACGGCGTCGAGCCACCCGAGGAACGGGGAATGCGCTTTGAGCAGTTTTCCTTCATTGCCAGGGCGGCGGTCGCGGGACTGGGAGCGGCCTTGTTGCCAAAATTTCTGATCCGGAGCGAACTTGACCGGGGCGAATTGATCGTTGTGTCCGATTTTTCGGTCCAGAGCGATTCCAACTATTACCTGGTTTCGCCGGTGGAGAAATTACACTATGCCCCGGTTGTCGCGTTCCGGACCTGGCTACTGGAGGCGATCAAGTCCTGGCGGGACTGACTCCTTGCGGCCAGGAGCAGAAGCTAAATACGCATCAACCGCGGTCCAGCAGACGGATCATCTCTTTAGCGACCAACGCTGCTGAGGGTAGAAACATTGAGGAAACTATTCGCTGATCGACGATGACATCATTCTTGTCTGGGATGTTTTCCTTGTTCACTATATCTGCGCCGTTCTTTCGCAGCT
>JAPHSC010000247.1 GCA_026193125.1 Gammaproteobacteria bacterium | reverse complement strand
TAGAAAGCCCCCTCTTGGGGGCTTTTTTCTGTGGCGAGTTTTAGGCACGGCAACATGGACCAATCCGCGATAACCGTCTTCGCCCGGTTTGGCGAGGCGGGCGGATTGCCCGCCCCATAAAAATAAAGCGGCCCCTGCTTGGGGTCTTTTTGTATCATGTTTCCGGATTTGCCGTTTTCCCGTCTGTATTGGGCTTACAGTCGACGCCAACTTGGGTTGTCATGAGAAAGTCGTGATGACCAGGCGCCTGATCTCAGCTACCCTGTCGCCCAATTGGTTCCCGCTTGGGTGGTTGCGAGATTGCCTGTACGGATAAAACACCGACTGCGACCCTGAAAATGCTTGTGAAAGAAATTGCAATGAAAACATTGATATCGATTATTGGTGCAGTATTTGTGGTGGGTGCTGCCTTCGCCGAGCCTGCCACGGAATTACCTGCGACAAACCTTATTTACACCGATGTAGATCACAGCCAGCAGATTCAGCCGGACTCGGAGAATCCTGCCCTGGCCGCCGCACTTCAAGGCTCGCGCGACAAGTCGAAAAGGGTACGCACCCTGGCGCCTTCTGTCGGGGCGGGTCTGGAATACGGCAACATCGAAGATCTTTTCGATTTTTATAACAAGGTGAAAACCACCTGGGAGCCCAGTGAGCCCGGCGAGCCCGGAGACGGCCTGCCCACGCCCGAAAACCCGACCAGCGGCATCACTCTTGACGATGTCCTGGACATGCTTGATCCGGAGCAGACGGCGTTGCTTGAGGCCCTTGCCAGTGAAGTGGCGAAACAGGTTGCCCTGTTGGCACTGATCTCGGTGGAAGGTTACGGCAAGGTATGGGCCTCGGGCGATGTTCCCCTGGGTCTGGACAACGACTTCCTGGGAGGGACCTGGACCATGGGTCTTGGTTGGAAGGCTACCAGCAAGGCTTTTGGTTTGGCAGAGCCCATTGAATTTGACCTGGAGGCTGCCAGGGTTGCCATCACCGATTGGATTAATACCTTGCCCATGGACAGACCAACAGGGTTTGCCATCAGCGACGACATCAACCTGACACCGGATCCGAGTAACAACTCGGTTATTTTCAGCCTTAACAATGACAGTTCACTGGTTACCAAGTCCGCCAGGGTCACGGAACTGAAGCTTGGATACAGTCGGGAGGCATGGGAGGACCAGGCCGGCCGACTTTACCTGGGCGCCGAGGCGAGACTGTTGTCCATGCAATTGTCTCGAGTGGCTGTCCGTTTCGGGGACATCTCTGATTCCGGGGAATTGTTTCAGGACATCAGGAATGCCGATTATGAAAGCGATGCCGGTTTTAGTCTGGATGTTGGCGCCATCTGGTTGGCCGAGAACTACCAACTGGGCGCCCAGGTAAGAAACCTCAATAGGCCAGAATTCCTTTTTCCGGACGTTGACCTGACTCCCTACCAGGATGATGGCGTTATAGGCTTTCTGCAGTCCGACAAGCGGTACACCATGGACAGGCAGTTGAAGCTGGAAGCATCGGTCTTTACTGCTGATCGGCGTTGGACCAGCCACCTGCGCCTGGACGTGGATCCGGTTACCGACCCCATGGGCGATAGCTATCAGTGGATGACCCTTAGCGCCGGATACAATAGCGGCAACTGGTGGCTTCCCAACGCGCGAGTCGGTTTACGTCGTAACCTGACGGGGACGGAGCTTACCTATGTCGGTGTCGGCATCACGGCTTTCAAATACCTGAACATCGATATCGCGTCCGCCTTGGATACGGTGAAGATCAATGGGAACAGCCTGCCCCTTGGCCTTATGGGAAGTATCGGATTTCAGGTCCATTGGTAAAGACCCGCACAGACGAGCTCCCGGCACGTATCTCCCGCGGCGACCAGTCGGTCCGCGAGTGACGAATTTTCTTGCGTATGGATTCCGGTTCACTCTTCCACTCTACTCTCAGTCCGGGAGAGCCCAGGATGGCAGCGGCGATGGCTGCGCCATGAATCAGCGGAGAGCGTAGCCAGGTTCAGTTGGATTGGCTGGTCGTGAGTGGCCAGAACCAAGGTGAATTTGATCGGGACGTGCACCATGACGACCAATGGTGTGGATTAGAAAGTAATTGTCAGTCGGCCGTCTTTCTCTGAGATCTGAGGTGGGCTGCCAATATATCGCACGCCCTCTTGGTTGACCGTGACCTTTGTCTCGGCGTCGTTGGGAACGGGTTTACAGACATCAGGAAACTGACACGCCTTTGGCGGGACTGTCGCCGAAACCCTTAATTGACCTGAGCCCTCCGCCGCTGAAACAGCTGCAGGCAGTATCAGGTATCCAGCCAACAATATGGTTACCACGCATTTCATGCGTCAGTACCTTCATATGTAGCGGCCGAACCATATGCCGACTGTCAGCCCTGACAGTCACCAGCAAATGTACCTGCCTAGCTCGGTCAATCGAATACCACTGTGGGCCTGGCAGGCAGGCCCGACAATAGGTAATGTCGGCAACATATCTGCTGTTTACGAACTGCCTTGCCACGCAGCCAGTTTGTCAGACAGCCGCGAGTATGGCCGGCTTCACATAATCACAGCAGTTTTGTCCGAAACTTTTTACTCCACTTGGGCCCGCACTGAATAGGGGAAAAAATTGTTAGGGAGCATGCCGCATCCCTACAGCACGCGGTGCGCGGTACAGATGCCGGGCCGATCCAAATTTGCATAACATCGCAGATAGTGGATTTCTGCCCGGCCGAGAAAGACACGAGTACACATAATGCCAACAGACGCTGGCGGATTAAGCAAACTGTGATGGGATGCCGGAAAAGCAGGACTGATTGGGCGAACATCGGGCTATTGAAGCAACGAGAGCAGCGACAATGACTTATCGATTAGTTTGGCTATCAATAGTCCTTTTGGTGAGTGCTTGTGCCCAGATGAGCCCGGCAACCCAGGTATTTACACCTGCGACGGCGAATGCGCGTTTGTCGGAAGCCGACGCTGCTGAAATGTACCTTGCGGGTCGGGAACTGGATCCGGTTGAAGG
>JAPHSC010000089.1 GCA_026193125.1 Gammaproteobacteria bacterium | reverse complement strand
CCACCTCGCCCACGAGGTCGTCGATAACAGTGTCGATGAGGCACTGTCCGGTTATTGCAAGAACATTGAGGTAGTGTTGTTCACCGACGGATCCCTGCAGGTCAGCGACGATGGTCGCGGTATGCCGGTGGATATACACCCGGAAGAGAAAATTCCCGGTGTGGAACTCATCCTGACCCGGCTGCACGCGGGCGGCAAATTTTCCGATCGTAATTACCAGTTCTCCGGTGGTCTCCACGGCGTGGGTGTCTCGGTTGTCAACGCCTTGTCGAAGAACCTCGAGGTCTGGATACGTCGTGGCGGTCTTGAATACAACATGAGTTTCAAGAATGGTGACAAGGCCTCTGAGCTGGAGGTGGTCGGCAAGGTTGGCAAGGCCAATACCGGCACGACTCTGCGGTTCTGGCCGGAGCCCGGCTATTTTGATACCGAGAAATTTTCGCTCACTCATTTGCGCCATATGCTCAAGGCCAAGGCAGTACTGTGCCCGGGTCTGAAGGTGCAATTCAGAAATGAGAAGACCGGTGAAGAGGATGTGTGGGTCTACCAGGGCGGGCTGGATGAATATTTGCTGGAAGCCCTGGAGCAGGCCGAATTCCTGCCGGAGGAGCCTTTCAGTGGCAGTCTCAAGGGCACCAGGGAGGCAGTGGACTGGTCGCTGGTCTGGATTACAGGTGGTGACAGGGCGGTCAGCGAGAGCTATGTGAACCTGATTCCCACAGCCCAGGGTGGTACCCATGTAAATGGTTTGCGCTCGGGTCTGACCGATGCCTTGCGTGAATTCTGTGATTTCCGCAACCTGCTGCCGCGGGGGCTGAGGCTGGCCCCCGAGGATGTCTGGGACAAGGTCAATTACGTGTTGTCGGTAAAAGTGACCGACCCGCAGTTTTCGGGCCAGACCAAGGAACGTCTTTCCAGTCGTGAGTGCGCAGCGTTCGTCCTGGGTGCAGTGAAGGACGCTTTTGCCCTGTGGCTGAATCAGCATCCGGACGGTGGTGAGAAGATCGCGATGCTGGCCATCGCCAATGCCCAGACCCGCCTGAAGGCGAGTAAGAAAGTTGTGCGCAAGCGGGTGGTCCAGGGGCCGGCATTGCCGGGCAAGCTGGCCGATTGCACCAGTCAGCAACCGGAGCTGTCGGAGTTGTTCCTGGTTGAGGGTGATTCTGCAGGCGGTTCCGCCAAGCAGGCGCGTGACCGGGAAACCCAGGCTGTAATGCCCCTGAGGGGCAAGATATTGAACACCTGGGAAGTGGACTCCCAACAGGTGCTGGCTTCCCAGGAGGTTCACGATATTGCCGTGGCGCTGGGCGTGGACCCGGGTTCGTCGGACCTTTCCGGTTTGCGTTATCACAAAGTGTGTGTGCTGGCCGACGCTGACTCTGATGGCCTGCACATTGCCACCTTGCTGTGTGCGTTATTCCTGCGTCACTTCCGCAAGTTAGTGGAAGCAGGGCATGTGTATATTGCCATGCCACCATTGTTTCGGGTGGATGTGGGGCAGCAGGTGTTTTACGCCCTGGATGATTCAGAGCGCCTGGGCATACTGGATCGTATTGAGGCGGAAAAGCTGCGTGGCAAGATCAGCGTGACGCGGTTCAAGGGTCTGGGCGAAATGAATCCCGGCCAACTGCGTGAGACGACCATGTCAGCGGACACGCGGCGCCTGGTGCAATTGACCCTGTCCGGGTCGGACCAGGCCGACCAGTTGCTGGATATGTTGCTGGCCAAGAAGCGTTCGGCTGATCGCCGCGCCTGGCTGGAGGAAAAGGGCAACCTGGCATCGGTTTAGGATGCGACGCCAATCCAGGTTGCAGCGCCGATTCAAGTCACACTGCCAATGCAGCGTCATCACGTGCAGTTCGCAAGCCTGGGGTCCGCCTGAAAGCGGCTGAGCACTGAAGAGAGTTGGAGACGATGGAAAATCAGGAATTGAATTTCGACGGTGTCGAGCAACAGCCGCTCAAGACCTTTACCGAAAAGGCTTACCTCGATTATTCGATGTACGTGATCCTTGACCGGGCCCTGCCGCATATTGGTGACGGTCTGAAGCCGGTGCAGCGCCGGATCATCTACGCCATGAGTCAACTGGGTCTGGCGGCAGGATCCAAACCCAAGAAATCGGCGCGTACGGTTGGCGACGTCATCGGCAAGTTTCATCCGCATGGCGATTCGGCCTGTTACGAGGCCATGGTGCACATGGCCCAGCCGTTTACTTACCGTTACCCGCTTATCGAGGGTCAGGGTAACTGGGGTTCCACCGATGATCCCAAGAGCTTCGCCGCCATGCGTTATACCGAGGCGAAGCTCAATCCCTATGCCGCGGTGCTGCTGTCTGAACTGGCGCAGGGGACCAGCGACTGGGTGCTCAATTTTGACGGCACCATGGAAGAGCCGACCATTCTGCCGGCCAGACTACCGAATCTCTTGCTCAACGGGGTCACGGGTATTGCGGTGGGTATGTCGACCGATGTACCGCCGCACAATCTGCGTGAGGTGGGCGCGGCCTGTATACATCTGCTCGAGAAACCCTCGGCCACAGTGGATCAACTTTGTGAATTCATCGCCGGTCCGGACTTCCCTACAGGCGGCGAGATCATCACGCCGCTGGCCGAGCTGCGCCAGATTTACCGCAGTGGCGGCGGCAGTCTGCGGGTGCGTGCCGGGTGGATCAAGGAGCAGGGCGAAATCGTTATTAACGAACTGCCCTACCAGGTATCGGGCAGCAAGGTGCTTGAGCAAATTGCCAACCAGATGCGAGCAAAGAAATTGCCCATGGTGGAGGACTTGCGTGATGAGTCTGATCACGAGAATCCCATACGCCTGGTGATTTCGCCACGCTCCAACCGGGTAGACCTGGATGGCTTGATGGGACATTTGTTTGCCACCACAGACCTGGAACGCAGCTACCGCGTGAACCTGAATATCATCGGCCTGGATGGATTGCCCAAGGTTCACGATCTGAAACGCCTGCTTGCGGACTGGCTGGTATTTCGCACCAGCACGGTAACCAGGCGCCTGGAATTTCGCCTGGACAAGGTCGAGCAGCGGCTGCACCTCCTGGACGGATTTCTGATTGCATTTTTGAATATCGACGAAGTGATCGCCATCATACGCAGCGAGGACAAACCCAAGCCGGTGCTGATGGAACGCTTCGCACTATCAGATACACAGGCAGAAGCAATTCTTGAGTTAAAACTGCGTCACCTGGCCAAGCTCGAGGAAGTGCGTATTCGGGGTGAACAGGCGGAACTGGCCATTGAGCGCGATGGTCTGCGCAAGGTCCT
>JAPHSC010000212.1 GCA_026193125.1 Gammaproteobacteria bacterium | reverse complement strand
GGCATTGGTCACGGGCTGGCTGTCCAATTCACCCCCCTACCAACTACTGAACCCGGGCCAGGCGATGATCGCACTGAGTTTCTCGCACGCCGGGCAGCGTCTGCACGAATGTCACACACTAACCCAGGATGAGCTAGACAAATTACCACCCAATATGCGCGCGCTCACCGATTGCCCCCGCGAACGTCACCCGGTACAGGTGGAGTTGCGAGTCGATGGTGAGGTCGTTTACCAGGATTCCTTATTACCCAGTGGTTTGTGGGATGATGGCGAATCCAGCATCTACCAGCGCGTGACAGTAAGCGCGGGCAAACACAGGGTGTTCATCGGGATGCGCGATTCAGGTCGCACGGAGGGATTTGATATCCAGCAAGAGGTTCAAATGGATTTATCCGAACGCCAGAACCTGCTGGTGGAGCTTGATGACCTGACCCAGCGTTTTCTCTTTCGATAGGCACGACGATGACACTTCTGAATTGGCAGGCAAAATACTCGGTAGGCGTGGCCTCAGTGGATTACGAACACCAGCGCTTGATCGAGATGATCAACGAGCTGGCAACAGAAATCGAGGGATCAGTCTACACCGACGCTATCGAGCTATTCCTCGGTGAGCTGCATGCAGCCATTTCGGCCCACTTCGCCCTTGAGGAACGGGCCATGGCAAAAGCAGATTATGAAGAACTCGAGGATCACAAGGCAGACCATGAGGCGCTGCTGGAGCAAATACGTTGCATGATGGACGAGTTCGTGGCCGACCCGGAAAATGGCCGCAAGCTGCTGCAGGAGAGCCTGACAAACTGGTTCGGGCAACATTTCGCGACTTTCGACGCCCGCCTGCACGGTGCCTTGGGCGAATAAAAGGCGAGCACCTGAATAGTTCCTGTCGAAGTGGATTGCGGGCGGAAAGGTCGTTATTCAGCACGCCAATCGCGGGGGAGCAAGCACCCGAAGACTGAGACTACGAAGGCTGGATTACTCGATGCAGGGCGCGAAGTCATGCATAGGATAGAGACTGCCTAGGCTCCGCCAAACAGCCGCTTGAGAACTTCAAAACTGATCAGGGCCAGGCCGACAATAATGCCAAAAAAAACCAGCTGGCGATGCTTGAGCAGCGCGCCCCGGCGTTGTTCAATCTGCCTCAGAATCCAGTCCGAGAAAAAGTAGACGAATATCGCGTTGAGTGTAAATACCAGAATTTCCATGACACTCCCCAGTCTGCTGATTACGCCTCGAACAGCTTCAGGTGTTCGCCTAGTCTGTGCGCCTTGCGCCAGCGCGAATGGATTTGTAGGCAACCACCAAAAACAACAGACCGCCCATCACCGAGATTAGACCACCCAATCCCATCAAGCCCATGCCGGCGACTTCGCCCAGCCTGTCCACACCCTGGGCCAGGCCGGCAGTCTTGCGTTGTACGCCGTAACCACCGGACCACGCCAGTCCGGTGATATGCAAAAGCTGCCCGCCACCGTAGATATACGGCTGCCAGAATGCCAGACGCGGTGATACGGCGGCGAAACCCAGACGGGGCAACAGGTAGTAAATCAAACCCATGAAGGCAATCGTCACGCCTACCGTGGACCCGTGATAGTGAGCCGGTATCACGATGTCCAGCCCCGATATCAGAAAACCCAGGATACCCCCGGTGGCGAACAGCGCGATGGAACTCTCCAAAGCCGATCGCAGGTGACGCCCTTCACCCTCTGGCTTGTCAGCGTTCCACAGACTGGCAAGCACCGCGAGACCGGCGGGCAGGCATGACAAGCCGCCATACTTCATCAACTCGGTAAAGGCCAAGCGATGACCGGGAGAGAGAACATCGTGGGCGACATACAAAAACGGAACCGTAATCACGGGCAATGCGGCCATCAGGAGGAACAGGAGTGTCAACCGTGGGCTAAGGACAAAGCGACACCCGCTACCCTGGGCCAGCACGATCCAGGCCACCAGCATCAACAGCGCATAGGCAAACTGCAAGACATGACCGCCACCCCAGAACAGAAATTCGAAATACACTTCACCGGTAACCGAAGCCGGCAAGCCGATAAATGAAGCGACGAACGCAAGAATCGCAACACCGGTTACAACCGCCGACAGCGTGAGAGCGCCGCGCAGGGCCTCCTCGCCCCCCAGGCTGTTGCCGAATCCGCGCCGGGTGAGGGACGAACGCAACAGGTGACTGCCGATGCCTGCGGTGAACAATCCAAGACCGGTATAGAACACCGGGTGCCTCAGAATGGGAATGTAGTTATTCATCAAGGGGTCGCCTGCGCCCAGGAAGGGGGAGGCAATCACCACCGCAGTTCCCAATGCCGCCAGCGAAAACGACAGCTTGTCCCATTTCGGCAAATCCCGGCCGGAACTCAGACTCCAAAGGGCTGCCGCAACCGACAATAACCAGATCAGGATCGAAAGGTCGACATGAACCACCAGGGCAACGTGGAAGAAATCAATCAACGGGATCATTTCCTGCACGGCGGGAGTGCGCGCCAGCACAAGTAGAATTGAATAAATCCCCGCGAAAACCAGTGATGTGAGGGCCAGCATGACCCAGGCAGTGGTGACCCTGCGGGTCGCTGCGTTATCGATGCTGAGAGTGTATTCGGCGTTAGTCATCGTATTGACCCCGGTCATGGTGAGGGCACCATAGCCGCCCCACCGACGACGGTCAATCTTGGGTCGAAGTATTGGCCGGCACCATTCTGCTATCCTATGCGCTGCCCGGAGGCCTGTACTGGAGAAGTGTCAATATGAACAAGATGAGCAAGTGGGCGGCCCTGTATAACCTGACCCGGACCACGGACATGGAAGAGGCCATCAGCATGGTCGAAAAAGACCCGGTGTTACG
>JAPHSC010000135.1 GCA_026193125.1 Gammaproteobacteria bacterium | reverse complement strand
TTGGCTGCGATCATATCCAGCTTCTTGCTGCTCAACTTGGCGCGCGCATATTCCTCAAGTTGTTCTGTCTCAGCGGCAAACCCGACGGTATACGGACGTTGGGCGGCAGGTAGTGTTGACACCGATTCGAGGATATCCGGGTTGCGCACCAACTCCAGGGACACGCGATCCCGGGTTTTCTTTATCTTGTGCTCGGCCAGGGTTTCCACCCGATAGTCGGACACCGCCGCCGCACCGATGAATATGTCCACGCCGGCGAGATTCCCATGCACCGCCTCGAGCATTTGCTCCGCAGTTTCCACTTCCAGACGCCGCGCGCCCGATGGCGTGGGCAGGGACACGGGGCCTGACACCAGTGTCACGCTCGCACCCATATGCACAGCCATTTCTGCCAGCGCAAAACCCATCTTCCCGGAACTGCGATTCGTAATGTAACGAACAGGATCAATCGGCTCACGGGTGGGGCCCGCGGTTATCATCACTGACAGTCCCGCAAGGGGACCGGCTTCGCCGGTCACACCCATGACCGCCTGGGCAATTTCATGGGGTTCGAGCATGCGTCCGGCGCCGGTTTCACCACAGGCCTGGTCACCTTCGCCCGGGCCCAGGACCTGCACCCCGCGCGCGCGCAAGGTTTCCATGTTTGCCTGGGTGGCGGGATTTGCCCACATTTGCCGATTCATCGACGGGGCCAGAACCAGCGGCGCCTCGGTTGCCAGGCACACTGTGCTGAGCAGGTCGCCCGCCAGCCCGGCCGACAGCTTGGAAATCATGTCAGCCGTGGCCGGGGCTATCAGCACCAGGTCGGCCCAGCGCGCCAGCTCAATGTGCCCCATGGACCCCTCGGCCGCCTCATCCCACAGGTCCGTGCGTACCGGTCTACCGGACACCGCCTGGAAAGTCATGGGTGTAATAAATTGTTGGGCTCCCCGGGACATCACGACCTGCACGTCGGCGCCCCGCTCCCGCAGCCGTCGAACCAGGTCCGGGGCCTTGTAGGCGGCGATTCCACCTGTCACACCAAGCAAAATATTTCTGGGTATCAACGCGCTCATTTGGTCTCTCTCCGAGGTCCCGCAGCATACCACGAACGATTACCCAGAAAGACACGTTGCCAGCCAGCGCCAGGGGTCTCACCCTGCTCTTGTCGGCTGCTCCAGGTAGCGCCAAATGAGGAAGGTTTAGCTATGACCATACGGAACTGGCCTCAACAGGAACGGCCGCGGGAAAAACTGCTGCGCCGGGGTGCGGAAGGCCTGTCAGACGCAGAATTGCTGGCAGTCCTCCTGGGCAGCGGTCCCCGAGGCACCAGTGCGGTGGCGCTGGGGCGGGCGCTGCTGCGTCATTTTGACGGGCTGAGACGGCTGATGTCCGCCGACCGTAACGAGGTCTGCCAGGTGACGGGTATGGGACCGGCACGCTATGCCAGCCTGCGCGCTGCCTTGGAGTTAAGCCGCAGGCATCACCTGGAGCAATTGCAACGGGGCCCTGCGCTGAGCGACCCGGCGGACGCCGGAAACTTCCTGCAAGTCTGCCTGCGCGACCTGGGCCACGAACTGTTCGTCTGCCTGTTCCTGGACAACCGCCACCGGGTTATCTGCTACGAGCCCCTGTTCCGCGGCACCATAGACGGGGCCACCGTTCACCCCCGCGAAGTCGTGCGCCAGGCCCTTGCCTGCGATGCTGCAGCCGTGATTCTGGCGCATAACCACCCCTCAGGGGTGGCCGAACCCAGTGATGCGGACTGCCGCATCACCCGCAGACTGGCTGACGCGCTATCCCTGGTTGATATTCGAGTGCTTGATCATCTCATTGTGGGGGATGGCGATTGCGTGTCCCTGGCTCAGAGAGGCCTGATCTAGGGGGTGCCTGGTCTATCCATGAACTTGCACATTGGGGACGAAAACCCGACTTCTGCGGCGCCAATCTTCGCAGTGGTCTCACCAGCGCGTACAATTGGCGCCTTGAAGTGTGAACTTTTTCCTCACAAGGCGCTGAATCCCGCATGGACCAAGCGCTCCCACACTTGCGTTCAGGCCGCTCCGCTGGTATAAAGTTCGGCTTCCTGCGTCCGGGAATCGGATGCTATGCAAACGAGTGAATCGAGATTTAACAGGGAATAGGGTCATGTCTAGAGTCTGTCAGATAACCGGAAAGGGTCCGATGAGCGGCAACAACGTGTCGCACGCGAAAAACAGGACGCGTCGGCGCTTTCTGCCGAATCTGCACACTCACCGCCTGTGGGTGGAGAGTGAGAAGCGTTTCGTCAAGCTGAGGATTTCCAGCGCCGGCCTGCGTAATATCGACAAGCACGGCATAGACAAGATCCTTGCCGATCTTCGTGCCAGTGGCCTGAAGATCTAGTCCAACCCTCTGAAGGAGTATCAACATGCGTGACAAGATTCGCCTGGTGTCCTCGGAAGGTACCGGACACTTCTACACCACCACCAAGAACAAGCGCCTTCACCCCGAAAAGGTGGAAGTGAAGAAATTTGATCCCAAGGCCCGCAAGCACACGATCTACAAGGAAGCCAAGATCAAGTAAGCGAGCAAATCAGGATCAGGATTTCCAGAGAAACCCGCCGGCCGGCGGGTTTTTTGTGGGCGGCTTGTTTGTGAGCCTCTGAGCTGTACATGGACTTGCATGCCGGATCCTGACAAGCCAGGGTCTGTGTTGCCGGACTGCGCGCTAGCCCCGGTACTGCGGGCACCTGGCGCCTTGACTCTAGACCTTCTTCGCGCACAATCTACGCCCGCAATAAATCCGAGGCTCCCTGGGCCTGGTAACCCGGTATAGGATGCGCCCATGCCCGAATTGCCCGAAGTCGAAACCACCTGTCGCGGCCTCAGTCCCCATCTCCTGGGCAGGCGGGTCACGGCAGTCAGCGTGCGTAAACGCCAATTGCGCTGGCCGATTCCCAGGAGCCTCGACACACATCTGACGGGGCAGGAAATACTGTCGGTGACCCGTCGGGCCAAGTACCTGCTGATAGCCACGCACGCGGGCACCCTGATATCGCACCTGGGGATGTCCGGTTCATACCGCATGGTCAGGACCGGGCAGCCGGTCCTCAAGCACGACCACGTGGATATCACCCTGGATTCGGGTTGGGTGTTGCGCTACAACGACCCTCGCCGCTTCGGTTGCCTGCTCTGGACCAAGAGCGATCCACTACAGCATAAATTACTGGCGTCATTGGGACCTGAGCCGCTGGAGGCGGACTTCCATGGAGACTACCTGTACCGGACTGCACGCGGTCGCAAGGCCAGCGTAAAGCCTTTTCTGATGGATGCGCATGTCGTGGTTGGCGTGGGAAACATCTACGCCAGCGAGGCCCTGCATCGGGCGGGCATACACCCGCGCCGCCCCGCCGGCCGAATAAGCCTGGCGCGCATGCAGGGCCTGGTGCAGAAAGTCCAGGACGTACTGTCAGAAGCCATTACGGCCGGCGGCACGACGCTCAGGGATTTTGTTCGTGAAGACGGGCAGCCAGGATATTTTGCCCAGTCCCTGCTGGTGTATGGCCGGGCCGGCCTTCCCTGTCGCAATTGCGGCGCGCCAATACGCCAGGAAACCCTGGGGCAGAGATCCAGCTTTTTCTGCCCGGTCTGTCAGCGCTAGCCTGACACGCAGGGTGCACTCTGTGCACCGTACAACATGGTGCGTAGAACGCACCCTGCGGCGAAGATTGGCAACGTGGAGGCCAGGGCTTTTAGACCAGTAGGGTGCACTCTGTGCACCGCACGACATGGTGCGTAGAACGCACCCTACAGCGAAGATTGGCAACACAGAAGCTGGGCCTTTTAGCCGCAAGACACGAGTCCACGAGTGAATCAAGAGGCGACAGGGAGCCTCTGATTTATTCTGGGCGAAGTGGATTGTGAGCGAAAAGGTTTAGCTTCAAGACGCCAAGCGCACGCAATAGCCCGGCTATTGCGAAGATTGGCAACACAGAAGCTGGGCCTTTTAGCCGCAAGACACGAGTCCACGAGTGAATCAGAGGCTCCCTAGTAAACCCTGCCCTCACCGTCACCCCTGGGATCCGAGGCCGCCTTTACCTCGCCACTTGCGTAGTCCCAGGTGATGGCCTCCATGTTGCCGTAGCGGCGACCCGAGAGCTCAAGCCGGTGCCCCATAGACTCCAACGCCCTGAGTTGGTCGTCACTGAAAGCGTTGTCCTCGTAAGTGATGACATCCGGCATGTACTGGTGATGAAAACGCGGGCGCGCAACGATGTGCTCAGCATCCGCGCCCTCTGACCAGGCCAGCACACCCAGCAGCACCATGCTGATAATGCGACTGCCGCCCGGCGTTCCCAGGATAACCAACCCGTGGTCGGACTCGGCCCAGGTGGGCGCCATGCTGGAAAGCATACGCTTGCCGGGGACAATCACATTGGCATCCGCCCCGACCAACTGGAAACCGTCAGCTACGCCCGGCTTCACTGAGAAATCGTCCATTTCATTGTTCAGCACCACACCGGTATTCGGGATCATGATGCCGTTGCCAAACCAGAAATTCAGCGACATCGACGCCGATACCCGATTGCCCTCGGCATCCAGGATGGAAAAATGCGTGGTATTGGTTCCCGCAGCCTCCCAGGCGCTCAATCCCGGCAGGCTGTCGCTGGGCGTGGCCTTGTCCAGCCGAATACTGGCCCGCTGACCGTCCGCGTAATACGGGTGCACCAGACGCTGCATCGGTATGGTGACAAAATCCGGATCACCCAGGTACTGCCCCCGATCCCGGAACGCCCGCCGCAAGGCCTCCACCACCAGGTGCGCCCGAGTAGTGCCATCCAGCTTGTTCAGCTCGTAAGGCTCGAGGATGTTCAGGGCCTCGGCAAGAACCACACCGCCTGCCGGCGCAGGTCCACCGGTGATAACCATATCCTTGTAGCGTGTTTTCAGTGGCGCCCGCTCCACCACCTGGTAGTCGGCCAGGTCTGCCTCGGTCCAGATACCGCCCAGTCCGCGCACCCCCTCCACCATCCGCCGCGCTTGCTCGCCCGCATAAAATCCGTCGCGTCCATTCCTGGCCAGCAAAACCAGCGCATCCGCCAACTCGGGATTGGTGACAAGCTGCCCCAGCTCGGGGACCTTGCCACCAGGCAGGAAAACCTTTCCGGCGTGATTTGTCAGCAGCTGTCCCTGCTTGTATTTCAGCCCGCCTTGCAGGCGCGGGTACATGGGAAAGCCTTCCCGAGCCAGGCGAATAGCCGGGGCAAGGTTTTGCGCCAGCGTCAATTTGCCGTAAGTCTTCGCAATATGGGTAAGGCCGGCGGCCTGGCCGGGTATCCCGGAAGCCAGGGCGGTGTTTCGTGACAAACCAGGGACGGGCTCGCCACGTTCGTCCAGGAACATATTGGCCGAGGCT
>JAPHSC010000174.1 GCA_026193125.1 Gammaproteobacteria bacterium | reverse complement strand
GCCGGTATCATGTTGACCAACCCGTCCACTCTTGGTGTTTTTGAGCGCCATATTGAAGAGGTGCGTGGCATTGTTCACGAGGCCGGTGGACTGCTGTATTACGACGGCGCCAACCTGAACGCGATTCTTGGCAAGGTGCGTCCCGGGGACATGGGTTTTGATGTAATACACATGAACCTGCACAAGACTTTTTCAACTCCGCATGGTGGCGGTGGTCCGGGTTCCGGTGCGGTTGGCGTCGGCGAGCGTTTGCTGCCGTTTATGCCCATACCGGTAGTGGGTAAAGACGGTGATCGTTACCGTTGGCTGGACGAAAAGGATATCCCGGGCACCATCGGTCGTCTGTCCGCTTTTATGGGTAACGCCGGTGTGTTGCTTCGGGCCTACGTATACATGCGCATGCTTGGCCGCGATGGCATGTCACGGGTGTCGGAGTACGCTACTCTTAATGCCAACTACCTGCTGGCGCGTCTGCGTGACGCGGGTTTTGACCTGGCTTTCCCCCGTCGTCGCGCCAGTCACGAGTTCATTATCAGTCTCAAGCGGCAGGCCAGGGAATACGGGGTATCAGCCATGGATTTTGCGAAGTCCCTGCTGGACTATGGGTTTCATGCGCCGACCACGTACTTCCCCCTGTTGGTGCCTGAGTGTTTGCTCATTGAACCGACGGAAACCGAGGCCAAGGAAGATCTGGATGGCTTCGTGGATGCCATGGTCGCCATCCTGGCCGATTCGGCCACGAACCCCGAGAAACTCAAGGGTGCGCCGTATACCACGCCGGTGCGCAGGCTGGATGACGTGAAAGCGGCGCGTAGCCTGGACCTGGTATTCAATCCGGCAAGCAGCGTGAACGCCGGAACCCCGGAGTAAGTCCACCAGGGCATGCTTGCCGGCCTGCCCCCACTCTTTGTCCCCCGGGCCTGGAATCCAGGCCCGGATTGGGGTGTTCGGCAGTAGCCGGCCCATACGGGTACAATCGCCACTTTCTGCCATTTCCACACGGGAGTTCTTGCTTATGTCTGCGCTTATCTGCGGTTCGCTGGCATACGACAACATCATGGTGTTCCAGGGCCGATTTCGCGAGCACATATTGCCGGACAAGATTCACATGTTGAACGTGGCTTTCCTGGTGCCGGAAATGCGTCGCGAGTTTGGTGGCTGCGCCGGCAATATCTCCTACAACCTGGTCCAACTGGGCGGTGATGGCGTGCCGGTGGGTTCGGTTGGGCATGACTTCGGTCCTTATGCTGCCTGGATGGATCGCTGCGGGGTCAGGCAAGACTATTTGCAGCAGGTGAATTCGGCGTTTACCGCTCAGGCCTACATCACCACCGACATGGACGATAACCAGATTACTGCCTTCCATCCCGGTGCCATGACCCACTCCCACGAGGTGGACTTGCCACGGGATGCCGGCGCGACGCTGGGTATAGTTTCTCCCGATGGACGCGACGGAATGCTTAAGCGGGCGCTCGAGTTCGCCGAGGCTGACATTCCCTTTGTTTTCGATCCCGGCCAGGGCTTACCAATGTTTGATGGTGCAGAGTTGCTGGAATTCATCGACAAGGCCACCTGGCTGGCGGTCAACGACTACGAGGGTGAGATGCTGCGTGAGCGCACCGGGCTGAGTCTGGATCAGATTGCCCAACGGGTGGAGGCCCTGGTGGTGACCCGTGGCGGTAAGGGTTCGGCGATATATACAAAGGGTCGTGTGCTTGAGATTCCGGCAGCGCCGGTGAACGTATTGACGGACCCGACCGGCTGTGGCGATGCTTACCGCGCCGGCTTGCTTTTCGGTCTGATGAAGGGTGCAGACTGGGAAACCAGCGGACGGCTTGGCGCTATGATGGGTGCCATCAAGATCGAGCACGCGGGCACACAGAATCACAAGATTGACTGGCAGGCCTTTGGTTTGCGGTATCGTGAGGCCTTCTCGCGCGAACTGGATATTTGAAATTGATGAACAAAGGATTGCTCAACATGCTGCCGGCCCGCCTGCTCCTGGGTCTGTTTCTGTTCTCCATGGGCATGCTTTGCCGTGCCGAAGAATCCACCTGGGCGGGTACCCTGGATATGGTTTCCAGTGGCGTGGTATCCATCCAGATCGACGGTGTCCGGGCATTTGACACCGAATGGAGCCTGTCCAGCCAGGCTACCGGCTTTGTGGTGGACTGGGAGCGTGGACTAGTCCTTACCAACCGGCATGTAGTGATGCCGGGCCCGGTGACAGCCCGGGCCGTGTTCCTCAACAACGAGGAAGTAGATCTCCTGCCTGTCTACCGCGACCCCGTACACGATTTTGGCTTCTATCGCTTTGATCCTTCGGCCTTGCGTTTCATTCGCCCGCACGAATTTTCCCTGCGTCCCGACAAGGTCCATGTCGGACGCGAGATACGGGTAATCGGTAATGATGCCGGTGAGCAGTTGTCCATATTGGCGGGCACCATTGCCAAGTTGAATCGACGCGCACCTATGTATGGTCGAGGGAAGTACAACGACTTCAATACCTTCTACTTGCAGGCCGCATCCAGCACCTCGGGTGGGTCGTCCGGCTCGCCCGTGGTGGACATAGACGGAGATGTGCTGGCCTTGAATGCCGGTGCCAGCAATGCCGCGGCCTCCAGCTTTTTCCTGCCGCTTGACCGCGTGCGCAGGGCACTGGACCTGGTGCGAAAGGGTTTGCCGGTAACGCGTGGAACCTTGCAGACGATGTTCCAGCAATTGCCCTATGACGAATTGCGCAGACTGGGATTGCAAGCAGTCACCGAGGAACTTGCCCGCCGTGAGCACCCGGAGCAGATGGGTTTGCTGGTAGTAGAACAGGTGACACCGGGTGGGCCGGCTCAGGAGTTCCTGCAACCCGGTGACATCCTGCTACGTGTCAACGGCGAGCTGATCAGCAGTTTTGTTGCGCTGGAGGCGGTGCTGGATGAGAGCGTCGACCGCTCGGTTACCCTGGAGCTGCAACGCGGGGGTCTGACGCGTATCCACCGGATTACGGTGCAGGATCTGCATAGCATCACCCCGGATCGCTATCTCGAAATTTCCGATGCTGTCGTGCATAACCTGTCGTATCAGCAGGCCCGTCATTTGAATATGCCCGTGACCGGAGTGTACGTGGCCAACCCGGGTTATATGTTCGGTGGCGCCGGTATCCCGCGTGGTGCTGTCATCAACGGGCTGGACGGGGAAGTGGTGGATAACCTGGATACCTTCCTGCGTCTGTTCGAAGAGCACCTGGACGGCAGCCGCATCATGCTGCGTTTCTTTACCTTCGACGACCCCCAGACTGGCAATCTGCGCAGCGTGACTATAGACCGTAGCTGGTATCCGGTTCGCGTCTGCCGGCGTGACGATGCCCAGGGAATCTGGCCTTGCCAGGAACTGGCGCCCGGCCCACGGGCCAGTGCCCCCGAACCCGCCAGCACGCGTTTTACGGCAAACGGTGATTCCCGCCTGCGCAAGATTGCCCCGTCCCTGGTGCTGGTAAATTTCGATATGCCCTATTCTGTTTCGGGCATATCGCAGCGGCATTATCATGGCACCGGCCTGCTGGTGGATGCGCAGCGCGGACTGGTGGTGGTTGATCGCAATACTGTGCCGGAGGCACTGGGCGATGTCCGGCTGACATTTGCCAGCTCGGTGGAAGTACCAGGGCGCGTGACGTATGTGCATCCCCTGCACAACCTTGCGCTGGTGTCCTATGACCCCTCCTTGATTGGAGATACGCCGGTCAGGCAGGCGGTCTTTGCCGAAAGACAGCTGGCCGATGGTGACCCGGTCTGGGTGGCGGGGCTGAAAGGCAACAGCAAACCGTTCATACAAAAAACGGAAGTGGCCACGGTGGATGCGTTGACCCTGCCTCTTTCGCGCACCATGGGCTTTCGCGAATCCAACCTGGACGCGATTGCCCTGGTCAATCCTCCTGGCGAGGTGGATGGCGTGCTGATGGACAACAAGTCGCGGGTGCTGGCCATGTGGACCAGTCTGTCCATACAGGGCAACGAGGGTGAACGGCAGATCAACCTCGGATTGTCGGCGGATATTGTGCGCGAGATGGTTGAGGTGGTGAGCGAGGGTCGCGATTTGCGTTCCCTGGAGGCAGAGTTCATGTCGCTGTCACTGGCCAGCGCGCGCAAATTGGGTCTGCCTACCGAGTGGATCCTGGCGTTGGAGAAACATAACCCGGAGCGCCGCAACGTATTACAGGTCTTGCGCCTGGTCGGCGGTTCCGATGCAGCGGACCAGCTGCGTTCTGGCGACTTGCTGCTGGCACTGGACGGCAAGGTGGTCAACAGTTTCCGCGAGGTCGAAACGGCGGTCCAGGGCCGGCCCGCTGCTATCGTCAGTGTATGGCGTAACGGCGCGGTTCGGGAACTGGAGGTGGAAACCGCAGTGCTCAGTGGCGACGGAATCGATCGCGTGGTGAGTTGGGCGGGTGCGCTATTGCAGGCGCCGCACCGGGCACTTTCAGCGCAGCGCGGCAACGAACCCGTAGGCGTCTACGTTTCTTTTTTCAATTTCGGCGCGCCGGCGAGTCGTTACGGCCTGGTTGCCGGCAGACGCATCCTGGAGGTTGACGGTGTGGCTACACCGAACCTGGACGTTTTTCTGGCCCAGGTGTCTGGCAAGCATGACCGGGAGTCCGTCCGAATAAAGACGATCAACTGGAATGACCAGATTGATGTGCTGACCCTGAAGCTGGACAAGCATTACTGGCCGGCCTATGAATTAAGAAAGATCGATGGGGTATGGCGGCGCGAGGAACTGGACTAGCGCTGCGACACGAAAGGGCGGAAAATTGCTCTGGCGACGGATTATTGGCCGGACTGTCTTCGGCAAGGTACAAATCCAGATGGGGAATAGAGATATGGGCTTGGCAACTTCCAAACAACTGATGTGTGCAATTTTCCGTGGCGAAGAGGGCGCAGATGAGGCGCTGGAAGAATTACAGGCCAGCGTCGAAGAGGAAGAGGTCCTTATCGATTCTCTTTCTCTCTTGTGTATGGATGAGGAAGAGGTGATCTCCATTACCGAGTCCCAGGGAGAGAATGCCTATTGGTGCGGGATACTGGCGGCTATTGTGGGATTGGTGGCCGGGCCGATCAGCGCCATGGAAGAATCCGAGGAGGGCCTGCTGGCCTGGCTGGACGATGAGGTCGGGCTGGCGCGTGAGTCCATGGAAGAAATTGTGTCCTCGCTCGAAAGCGGTGGCTCGGTGATGCTCGGCATCATGGACAGTGATGTGGGCGAACTTGTGGAAGAAGCCCTCGAGGAAGTCTGCGAAGAAATCACCTGGTACGAAGTGGGCAGCGACCTGGACCACGCCGACTGAAGCCTATCTCGCCAGCTGCTCCAGACGCTGGCCTAATTCCTCCAGCATCAAATTTGCGCAGCCGCCGGGTGACACGCGGGCGCGCACACTTTGCAGCGCATCACGTGTGGCCAACTCCGGCATTTCAGTCATTACAGTGCGGTAGGCATCCCTGAAAGGCACGCCCTCGGCAGCCAGTTCCATGGCCCGGTCAGTGGCATGCATGGCCGGTTCCATCGCCTGTTGCATGGTTTCGGGATTGAATTCCAG
>JAPHSC010000032.1 GCA_026193125.1 Gammaproteobacteria bacterium | reverse complement strand
GTATTGACGCTTGGCCAACTGGCGTGTGGCGATCACGGCACTGGAGCAGGCCTGCTCCAGTGCCGTGATCGCCACACGCCAGTTGGCCAAGCGTCAATACACCTGGATGCGGTCCCAGCGGGACCTGATCAAACTTGATGCGCTGGATCAGTCAGCACATTCCCTGATATACGAAGCCATTGCAAGGGCTGAAACTGGCGCATAAGTCCAAGTAGGTGGCTGGGCCTGTGGTACACTGCCAGCCGTGTCCACGAGTAGCGTTCGCGCGCCGCCAGGCAGGCGGGCGAAGGTTCTGGTAGCTGCCCGGGGATGCTGAGTATGTTAATAACCAAGGAGACAACGATGGCCAAGGGTCAATCGCTGCAAGATCCGTTTCTAAATGCCCTGCGTAAAGAAAAAGTGCCAGTGTCCATTTACCTGGTCAATGGAATAAAGCTCCAGGGGCAAATTGAATCCTTTGACCAGTTTGTGGTTTTGTTACGCAATTCCGTCAGCCAGATGGTGTACAAGCATGCCATCTCTACCGTCGTTCCTTCCAGGAATGTCCGTGTTCCCATGGGGGACGAGGAAATCGGTGAGGCTGACTAGGGTCACCATCCCGGAGAGCCGCATTGTTTGAGCGCCCGCGAAGCGGTGAGCGTGCTCTTCTTGTGCACATGGGAATCGGTCAAGGTGTTGCCGAGGATGTCCAGGAAGAGTTTGAGGAGTTGGCCCGATCGGCCGGCGCCGAGCCATTGGCAACCTTTTCCTGCATTCGGCAACGTCCCGACCCGCGTTTTTTTATAGGCACGGGCAAGGCGGATGAATTACGGGCCGCGGTGAAGGATCTGGACGCTGAGCTTGTGCTGCTCAATCATGCTCTTTCCCCCAGTCAGGAACGCAACCTGGAGCGGCATCTGGAATGCCGGGTGCTGGATAGATCGGGCTTGATCCTGGATATTTTTGCTCAGCGCGCACGCTCTCATGAAGGCAAGCTGCAGGTGGAACTCGCCCAGCTGCGACACTTGGCCACGCGCCTGGTGAGAGGATGGACTCACCTGGAACGGCAAAAAGGCGGTATCGGTCTGCGCGGACCTGGCGAGACCCAGCTGGAAACAGACAGACGCCTGCTAAATAATCGGATTCGCACCCTCGGACAACGCCTTGAACAGGTCGATAAACAGAGGGAGCAGGGGCGTCGTACTCGGCAAAAGGCCGAGGTGCCGACTATTTCGCTGGTTGGATATACCAATGCGGGAAAGTCCACGCTGTTCAATTACCTGACGAACTCCGAGGTCTATGCCGCAGATAAACTTTTTGCGACCCTTGATCCTACGCTGCGCAAGCTGGAATTGGCCCCGGGGCTGGAGACCGTGCTGGCAGATACCGTGGGATTCATCCGTGACCTCCCGCATGAACTGGTGGCGGCATTCAAGTCCACCCTGATTGAGACGCGGGATGCAACTTTGTTGCTGCATGTGGTGGATGCACACGACCCGGAGCGGCGGGCGCGCATCGAGCAGGTTGACGAAGTGTTGAAAGAAATCGGGGCCGAGGACGTAGAGCAGTTACTGGTCTACAACAAGATCGACCTGTCTGGCGATGAGGCGCGCCTGGAGCGAGACAGCCAGGGACGTGCGCGGAGGGTTTTCATCTCGTCCGTGACCGGGGCAGGAATTGACCTGCTGCTGCAGGCACTGCATGAGCGCCTGGGTGGTGAGCTGCTCAGGGGTCAGTTGACGCTTGGCTCGGGCGAGGGGCGCATTCGCGCGAGACTGTACGAGCTTGCCGCCGTAATCGCTGAGACCGAGCTGGAAGAAGGCGGATGGTCCCTGGAATTGGTCATCCCCAGGCGCAAATTGGCCCGTCTTGTCAGCAAGGAAGGGCTGGATCCGGCGCGATTTGACCTTCTGCCTTGTTCCCTTGACGCCAGCTTCATACAATCGGAGGTTCCGGCCAGCAGTGCCTGAATCATCCTCAATCTTACTCAGCAAGAAGTAGATCGCATATGTCATGGAACGAGCCTGGAAAAGACGAAAATCCCTGGGGCAAGCCCAAAGGTCAGCAAGGTCCGCCTGACCTGGACGAAATCGTGCGCAACCTGCAAAAGCGGGTGAGTGCGATATTTGGCGGAGATGGTGGTTCTGGACCTGGCAAAGCGGGTGGAGGCAAGAGCCTGCTGTTCGTCCTGGCCCTGTTGCTGGCGGCCTGGGTGATGGGAGGTTTCTATAAACTCGATGCTTCCGAGCGCGGAGTCGTGTTGCGCTTCGGTGAGGCCATTCGGACCAGCATGCCCGGCCTGCATTGGCGGCCCTGGCCCTTTGAAATGGTTGAGAAGGTCAATGTTTCAAGCATCCAGCGGTTTGACTACAAGACCCAGATGCTTACCGCGGATGAGAACATCGTGGCGATCGCCATGAGCGTGCAGTTCCGCTACGCGGATATCGAGAAAATCCTGTTTAACATTCGTGATCCTAACCAGACTCTGCAAGATGTCAGCGAAAGCGCTATCAGGGAAGTGGTCGGCAAGGCCAAGGCCGAATTGGTGCTGGGCGACGGGCGCGAGGAACTGGTGGTGCGAGCCAAGGATCTGCTACAGGAAACCCTGGATGATTACGGTTCGGGTATCGAGATCACCTCGTTGAACTTGATTGACGCCACACCTCCTTCGCAGGTTCAGGCCGCGGTGGACGATGCCACCAAGGCACGTGAGGACAGAGATCGGCTGCGTCTTGAGGCGGAAGGTTACTCGAATGACGTGCTGCCCAGGGCTCGAGGTGCGGCCCAGCGCCAACTGGAAGAGGCCCAGGCCTACAAGCAAGAGGTGATTGCCGAGGCAGAAGGTAACGCCAATCGCTTCCTGGCCATGTTGGGAGAGTATGAAAAGGCACCCAAGGTCACGCGTGAACGGCTATACATCGAGACCATTGAAAAAGTCCTGGGCAGCGCTTCCAAGGTTATCGTCGATACCGACGGTAGTGGCAACCTGATTTATCTGCCGGTGGACAAGTTGTTGGAATCACGAGGTCGCAATACGGGCGCAAATGGGGCTGGAAGCATGGAAATTCCAGCCCTGGATCTGGAGGTTCCTACGACGCGTAGTGAATCTGATCGACGCAGCAGGGGGAACCAGTGATGCAAACAAGATTATATGGATTGCTCACCCTGGTGGCGGTGGTGTTGCTGAGCCTGAGTATGTCGGTCTTCGTGGTCCACGAACGCGAGCAAGCGATCAAGTTCCGCTTCGGCGAGATTATAAAAGCGGACTTTGAACCCGGACTACACTTCAAGGTTCCCTTCATCAATAACGTTATCAAGTTCTCGGACCAGATTCTGACTCTGGATAATCGCCCGGAGAGATTCCTGACCGGTGAGCGGAAATTCGTGCTTGTGGATTTCTTCGTCAAATGGCGTATCAGTGACGTAACCGGCTTCTATATCGCTACGGCCGGCGACGAACTGATGGCGTCGCAGAGACTGTTCGCGATTATTACCGACAGTCTGCGCAAGGAATTCGCCAAGCGGACTATCCAGGAAGTCGTGGCCGGTGAGCGTGCGGAACTGATGGACGAGATGATGGCTCGGGCACGCAAGGTGGCGGCGGAGCTGGGAATTACGATCGTGGATATTCGGGTCAAGCGCATAGATTTGCCCGACGAGGTCAGCGGCTCGGTGTTTGAGCGCATGCGCCAGGAACGCGTCCGTATCGCCAAGCAGTTCAGGGCGGAGGGTGCTGAAATGAGCGTAAAGATTCGCGCCGAAGCTGATCGTCAGCGCACGATAATGCTGGCTGAAGCCTTTCGTGATGCCCAGAGTACACGCGGTGAAGGTGATGCCATTGCGGCGGGAATCTATTCCAAGGCTTATCTGAAGAATCCTGAATTCTATTCCTTCTACCGGAGTCTCCAGGCGTATCGTCAGTCACTTGGTCTTGAGCAAGATCTGCTCGTGCTCAAGCCTGACAGTGAGTTTTTCCGCTACTTGAAATCCGCAGACGGAAATTAGGGCGCGGAAAAAGAAAGCCCGAGCGTAATGCCCGGGCTGATTGCGCGTGCGTATGGAACCATGAACTGGGAAGATTTGTTTTCGGCAATGGCGCTGGTATTGGTGATCGAGGGACTGCTGCCTTTCGCGGCGCCTGGATCGCTAAAGAAGACGCTGGCGGGGATGCTGGCGCTCGGAGACGGAGCGCTACGCCTGATGGGATTGTCCAGCATGCTGCTGGGGCTGGTGATTTTGTATTTTGTTAGGGGCTGAGACGGCGCAAGCCAGCGCTGGAGGCATCGGGAAAGAATGACTAAAAACGTGGTAATAATCGGGGCCCAGTGGGGAGATGAAGGCAAGGGTAAGATCGTCGATCTGCTCACTGACAGAGTCTCCGCTGTAGTCAGGTTTCAAGGTGGCCATAATGCCGGCCATACGCTGGTAATCGCAGGCAAGAAGACGGTTTTGCATCTGATTCCATCGGGCATCCTGCGTGACAATGTCAGGTGTTTGATTGCCAATGGCGTGGTGCTGGCGCTGGACGCCCTGTTTGATGAGATCGATGCGCTCGAGACCGGTGGCGTGCCGGTCATGCGGCGCCTGGGCGTCTCACCGTCCTGCCCCCTGATTCTGCCTTCGCATGTTGCGCTGGACCAGGCCCGTGAGCTCGCCCGGGGCGTGCGTGCCATCGGTACCACGGGTCGTGGAATCGGGCCCGCCTACGAAGACAAGGTGGCGCGCCGGGCGGTCAGGGTCGATGACCTGATGCATCCCAGCCGCTTTGCCACCAAGCTGCGCGAGATTCTGGAATATCACAATTTCTTGCTGACGAATTATTACCAGGCCGAGGCGGTTGATTACCAGGAAGTGCTGGACCAGATGACCGCTCTTGGAGAACGCTTGCGACCCGTGGTCACCGATGTGACGGGTGAGTTGGGCGCTCTGTGCGCGGGTGACAAGGGTATCTTGTTTGAGGGAGCCCAGGGCACCTGGCTGGATGTCGATAACGGCACCTACCCCTACGTTACCTCGTCCAACACCACCGCGGGTGGCGCTGCCACCGGCAGCGGGCTGGGGCCACGTCACCTCCACTATATTCTGGGTATCCTCAAGGCCTATACCACGCGTGTCGGCGCAGGACCTTTTCCGACCGAGTTGTTCGACTCGCAAGGTGAGCACCTGGGCCGGGTGGGTAAGGAGTTTGGTGCCACTACCGGGCGTCCCAGGCGCTGCGGCTGGTTCGATGCGGTGGCCATGCGCAGGGCCGTGCTGAATAACAGTATAAGTGGCCTGTGTATTACCAAGCTGGATGTGCTGGATGGACTGGATACCCTGCGTATAGCCGTGTCATATCAGGTCGGAGACGAGGTGCTGGATTGCCCGCCGCCGTCTGCTGAAGGTCTGGCCGAGTGCGTCCCGATCTACGAGGAAATGGCTGGCTGGAAGCAGTCAACCAGCGGTGTTACCAGTTACGATGAGCTGCCCAAGGAGGCACGCGCCTACCTTGACCGAATTCAGCAATTGGTGGGGGCGCCTATAGCCATAATTTCCACGGGTCCCGATCGTGCCGAGACTATCGTCCTGAACGATCCGTTCTTGTAAGCGGGAAGGCTGTATGGCAACGTCGACGCGCCAGGAGATCCTGCAACAGTTGAAGGAGCTCGCCGGGCCCGGCGGGTATCTGGATGAACGCATAGACATCGAACCGTACGAGAACGATTTTCGCAGGCTGTACAAGGGATCAACGCCTTTGGTGTTGCGCCCGGACAGCACAGAGCGTGTCTCCCGCATAATGAAGTTTTGTTTCGAAACCGGGACGCCGGTGGTTCCAGTGGGCGGCAATACCGGCTACTGCGGGGGCGCCACGCCGGATGAATCCGGTGAGCAGGTCGTGCTGAGCCTGGCCCGGTTGAACAAGATTCGCGGTCTGGATCCCCTGAATTACACCCTGACGGCGGATGCCGGTTGCACCCTGGCGCAGGTACAGGAAGCAGCCGAGAAAGTGCAACGCCTGTTTCCCCTGAGCATGGGATCGGAAGGCTCATGCCAGATTGGTGGTAACTTGTCGACCAATGCGGGGGGTACGGCGGTACTGCGTTACGGCAATACTCGCGACCTGGTACTGGGGATAGAGGCTGTGTTACCTGACGGCAGCGTCATCGAGAACCTTAAGGGCTTGCGCAAGGACAATACCGGCTACGACTGGAAGAACTTGTTCATTGGTGCCGAGGGTACGCTGGGTGTGGTCACTGCGGCGGTTCTGAAACTGTATCCCATGCCGCGTTCTTATGGAACGGCGTTGGTGGCCCTGCGCGATCTGGATGCCTCGGTCGAGTTGTTGTCCCTGCTGCGAGAACAAAGTGGTGATTCGGTAACCACCTTTGAGTTAATACCACGGCTGGCGCTGGAACTTACCACTCGGCACATTGACGGTGTGACAGACCCCTTGGGCAAGGTTTACGACTGGTACGTCTTGCTGGAGTTATCCTGCGCGACTGAGGAAAGCCAGACCCAGGCATTGTTGGAGTTGCTGCTGGGCGAGGGGTTTGAACGGGAGATCGTGCTGGATGCTGCACTGGCAAGTAGCGGAGCTCAGCGCGAGGCGATGTGGCGCATGCGTGAGAGTATTCCGGAGGCCCAGTCACACGAGGGGCCGAGTATCAAGCATGATGTTTCGGTGCAGGTCAGAAAAATGCCGGCCTTTGTTAGCGAGGCAACCAGCCTGGTGAAAACGCTGGTACCCGGTTGCAGGGTAGTCTCCTACGGTCACCTGGGCGACGGTAACGTGCACTTTAATCTCAGCCCCGCGGAAGGTGACAGGGACCCGGTGTTTCTGGAACAAGCCGGGCGGGTCAACCATGCAGTACATGAGTTGATCGACCAGTACGGTGGCAGTATTTCTGCCGAGCACGGTATAGGCAGACTAAAGCGCGAGGAATTGGCGGTGTATAAAAGCGCATCCGAGATCGGCCTCATGCGAAAGATCAAGGCGGCGCTGGATCCATCCGGGATTATGAATCCTGGCAAGGTGATCTGAGGCCGCGTCTGCTTCGGTACCTGACGCCGCCTGGATTGTCCAGGCAAATCGCCTCATATTCATCTTCACTACAATCATATTTTTCCTTTCGACGAATACTTTGGCTATGCTTGGTTTGGGTATCGAAAGTAAACGGGGCGCATCGACATGAATCAGGTCGGCAAGTCACAGGGAAACTCCAGTATGCGCAGTACGGTGGCTGGAATTGTGCTGGCGGTCTGGGCGGCAATGTTGCCACAGTCCTTGTTGGCGAGGGGGCCGGTGCTTGATACGGTGCGGGAGAGTGGCCGTATTGTATTCGGCTACAGTGAGGATGCGCCGCCTTTTTCCTTCATTGACAAGGCCGGAAAGCCGGCTGGCTACTCGCTGGACCTTTGCCGTGCGGTCGCCGAGCAGGTGCGGCGTGAATTGAAACTGCCCAAGTTGAACATCGTATTTGTTGCGGTCGAGAGCGCTGATCGCATCAATGCCCTGGCGAATGGTCGCGTCGACATGGATTGCAGTACCACCACACAAACCCTTGGCCGAATGGAAAGAGTGGACTTCACCCTGATGACATTTGTTACCGGGGTTTCCATGTTATCCCTGCGTGACTCCGGCTTTCGTGAGCCATCACAAATCGAGGGCAAGAAAGTGGCGGTGATCGCCGGAACCACTACTGAGGATGTGCTCAATCAGTATTTGACAGATACAAAATTATCCGCGCAGATCGTTTCGGTCGGTAGTCTGACCACGGGCATGGGCATGCTGGCCGAGGGTTCCGTAGATGGCTTTTTTTCAGATCGTGCCTTGCTGATAGGACAGATTATGCAGTCCCCGGTGCGTGACCGCTTGCAGATATCCGAGGACATGATTTCGTTCGAACCTTATGCGTTGATGGTCCCCAGGGAAGATGCAGACTTTCGTCTGGTCGCCAATCGGGCCCTGGCGCAGATTTACGGTAGTGAGCAGATTGGAGTCCTCTATCGCAAATGGTTCGGATTGGTGGGTAGCCGGCCCTCAAGCCTGTTGATATCCGTATTCCGTTTGCAGGCGCTGCCTGAGTAACATCAACCAATTTATGTTGGCAAAAATGGATCGTTGGCAAATGGGCCCGCCATCGGACAACGGGGTCGGTCGCTGGCGTTGGGCAGGTGCTGTCGGGGCTGACTGCTGACCTGTGCGGTATGCAAACTACCAAGCGGTTCGCAGTTTGGCGATATACATTGGGGCTTGCCTCGGGGAGAATAGGCCTTGCAGACCACAGGATTCTGACGCAGACGGAATCGCTAAAATGCCGGAAATCGACACATGAGTTTGAAGAACGAGGTTGAACGTCGCCTGCCCAACTGGGAACGCTGGTATCCCAGTGTGTTCGAGGCTGCCCGTGACCTCGGCATGATTCGGGCAGTGGTCTGCGATCCCTCATCATTGCTACTCAGTAACCGTCATTCAGCCGTCCGCCAGCAGGCCGAGCAAGCCCATCGAGATCAGTGGGGCGGTGGGCCGGCGGATCCCGACGACTGACCCTGCAAGGCATTTTCCAGTGCAAGCCCTGCCAGCTCAAGGTAGTCCGGGTTGGCCGTCTTACATTATGCGGGCGTGGATTCCAGTCACCGGAAGAGCTAGACGTAATCGCTGCGCTTTTGTAGTGACCTGCCGAAAGCGCCTGCCTTTGAAGGCGTGGTGTCTCGCATAAGGCAGCGAATTCGAGCCGAGTGTCACCGCAGGCAGGAAGTGCCGGAATGGTAGATCTACCCAGTGAGTGGCCATAGCGGTCTTTCCGGCAATCGCGCGTCCCGTTTTATCGCCAGCCGGCATTGGCATGTCGAGAAATCAGCCCAAGTTTCTCGCCCATGCATCTGCAATTATGAAGGTGGCAAGATCCCTGGGACGACACGCGGGCGAGCTTGCGTGAATATCGTAAAATTCAATGATCTGTTAGACTATCGGGGTTTGTGTAATCCGTCTACGACAATTCCTTGTTCGTAGACTGCCGTAGCGGCCAGACTGAACAAAGCAGGCACGAGAACCTAAAACGTCCGGGCCACAGCGCCTTCGCGCTATTCCATTACTCTTTGATTGGAGCAACTTACTTGGTACCTTTTTCAATTGCCGGTATTCAAACCCACGTCGCCGCCCTGCACAGTAACGTTGAAGCACTGGTGCGAAAAATAGACCTGACAGTTCTCCAGTACCCCTGGGTGCAGATGGTAATGATTAGCGAGTTGGCCTCCCATGGTCCCCTGACTGAATTTGGCCAGGCGCCTGGAGGGGCGACGGAAACCATTTATCGTGAGGTGGCAGCCCGGCATGGCATCTGGTTGCTGCCAGGCTCCATGTATGAAAAAGCCGAAGACGGCAGGATTTACAATATGGCTCCGGTCATCAATCCTGCGGGCGAGGTGGTTGCACGATGCCGCAAGATATTTCCATTCCGGCCCTATGAAAAGCGCGTAACCGGCGGCAGCGAATTTTGTGTCTTTGACATACCGCAGGTTGGGCGTTTCGGCGTGTCGATCTGTTACGACATCTGGTTCCCGGAAACGACCCGGGCATTGACTGCCATGGGCGCGGAAGTGTTGCTCCACCCGGTGTTAACTGGAACCGTGGACCGAGACGTCGAACTGGCCATCGCGCGTGCGACAGCGGCCCAGTTCCAGTGCTACGTGTTCGATATTAACGGCTTGGGTGCCGGCGGCGTGGGCCGCTCGGCAGTGGTGGATCCCTCGGGAGTTCTGCTTTATCAGGCGGGCGGTGGCGAGGAGATAATTCCCATCGAGATCAATATGGAGCAAGTCAGGCGGCAGCGTGAATGTGGTCTACGTGGACTTGGGCAGCCGCTGAAAAGTTTCAGGGATAGCGAGATACGATTTCCAATCTATGAGCCCGGCCAGAAAGCCGAGTCCTTCCTGGCGTCGCTGGGGCCGCTGGAACTGCCAGAAAGGGGATCAATGGCAGGCACCGGAGTCCCGGCGCCCGCATCGGTCTGGCCTACGCAGAAGGAATGATAGTCGAGCCAGAAAATTCAAAGCGTCTTGACCGGATTGGGTCGGGGATGCTGCCTGGCCCGTGAAAATCACCGCTGACGCAGTGGAGTAGTCAATGAACCCTTCGCAAAAGTCCAAATCATCGGCAAAAGTGCCAGCTCTGGCAGATGATCACTACAGCGCCACCCAATTGAGGGCGGATCGTTGGAGCGCGCTGCAGGATATTACTCAGCGGGTTGCTGACGCCGCGCGCGAAGGCCGCGGAACCCAGAGATTACACGAGCAGGCGGCGGAGTTGGCGGATGCTCTCGAGCCCATAGAGACGTTCTGGGCATTCCCCGGACGATCAGCCTTTGACAGGTTGGGGCAACTGTTGAGCCGCGGCAGCTACGAGGAGCTGGCGCAAGTCGTGAAGCGCATCGTTAGAGCAACTTCCAGCGGCTACTATCGCAGAAGAACTGTTCCCTTGCTTGGCGAAACCGGGGATTTGGACGGTGGCATCGATGAGGAAGAAAGTCCCGAGGCGCGCGTGTATGCACGGCCGTATTTCGAGACCTTGTTTGTCGATGAACTGACTGCACCACAGGAGCGCACCTTGCGCTCAGGCCTGACCGCCATGCGACGCCGTGAAGATCCGTTCACCTATGAGCCCGTATTCACGCCGACCCTGGAAGATGCGCTGATTGCAGTCATGATCAACCACAATATCCAGGCGGTTGTCGTACGTTTCGGTTTTGGCTTGCGCAGCACAAACCGGTTAAAAATCCTGACCCAGTATCTTTCCCGCATCGGAGATGAGGACCTGGATGAACTTGATCCCCAGGACTACGGTCCCGAGTTGTGTCGGCTTATTCGCAAGGTACGTCCCGAACTGGACGTCTACCTGGTCACCGACAGGGGGGCCGAGGATATTGCTGGACGCGACCTGGGTAATTGTCGTCGGGTTTTTTATAACCTGGAGGATTTCACCGAGCTTCATTTGAACATCCTGCGCGGCGTGTCGCTGCGTTACGAGACGCCGTTCTTCAGCGCCCTGAAGAACTTTTCCAAGCAACCTACCGGCGTGTTTCATGCCTTGCCGATAAGTCGCGGGAAATCCATTGCGAAGTCGCACTGGATACAGGATATGGGCGAGTTCTATGGCCCCAATATCTTCCTGGCGGAAACCTCTGCAACATCCGGGGGACTGGACTCCTTGCTCGAGCCCCACGGACCGATCAAGCGTGCCCAGGAACTGGCGGCACGGGCGTTTGGCGCAAAGCAGACTTATTTTGCCACCAACGGCACCTCTACCTGTAACAAGATAGTAGTGCAGGCGTTGGTGCAGCCCGGTGATATCGTCCTGGTTGACCGCGATTGTCATAAATCCCATCACTATGGCCTGGTGCTTTGCGGCGCACAGATAGTCTATCTGGATAGCTATCCCTTGCACGCGTGGTCCATGTACGGCGCTGTTCCATTGCGCGACATAAAACGGCAGTTGCTGGATCTGAAGCATGCCGGACAACTTGATCGAGTACGCATGCTGCTGCTGACCAACTGCACTTTCGACGGCATTGTTTATAACGTCCAGCGGGTGATGGAGGAGTGTCTGGCAATCAAGCCCGACTTGATTTTCTTGTGGGACGAGGCGTGGTTTGCTTTCGCAAGATTCTCTCCCACCTACCGTCAGCGTACGGCCATGCATAGCGCGGACTTGCTGCGAAAGCGTTATCGCTCTGACGAGTACCGCAAGGTCTATGAAGACTGGAAGCGCCAGGCGCCCAGTGACGACGAGGGGATGCTTGCGACCAGACTGATGCCTGATCCGGACCTGGTTCGAGTGCGTACCTATGCTACACAGTCAACGCACAAGACACTGACTGCCCTGCGCCAGGGCTCGATGATCCACGTGCATGACCAAGACTTCAAGGGGGAAGTTGAACAGGCCTTTCGTGAGGCCTATATGACCCATACTTCTACCTCGCCAAACTACCAGATTATCGCTTCCCTGGATGTGGGGCGTCGGCAGGTAGAACTGGAGGGCTTCGAGTTTGTGCAAAAGCAGATCGAGGCGGCGATGATTATGCGTCGGGCAATTTCGTCGCATCCTTTGTTGAAAAAATATTTTCAGGTGCTGGCAGCTGAAGACATGGTTCCGGGAGAATTCCGTACCAGCGGTATTGGCGTGTATTGGGACGAGCAACGTGGCTGGAGTCAGCTCTGGGACGCCTGGGTAAGCGACGAATTCGTCCTGGATCCCACCAGGGTGACCCTGGTGACCAGTGCAGCGGGAATCGATGGCAACACATTCAAGAACGAATACCTGATGGACAAGTACGGCATACAGGTGAACAAAACGTCGAGGAACACCGTTCTGTTTATGACCAACATTGGTACGACCCGATCCTCGGTGGCCTACCTTATCGAGGTGCTGGTGAAAATTGCGCGGGAGCTGGATTCCGGCAACGAGGACGCCAGCAAGATGGAACGCAGGGCGTTCGAGAAACGCGTGAAGTCACTGACCCAGGACTTGCCGGCGTTGCCCGACTTCTCGCGTTTCCATGACGCGTTTCGCTCGCATGGCGACAGGACCCCGGCCGGTGACATGCGCCGACCTTTCTTCATGGCTTATGATGAGAGCAAATGCGAATATTTTCCGCTGGATGGCGACGAACTTGATGAGGCCATGGCCACGGGACGCGATGTGGTGTCCTCCGGGTTCATCATTCCCTATCCTCCGGGATTCCCGATCCTGGTTCCCGGGCAGGTAATCTCCTCGGAGATCCTGGATTTTATGCGCAAGCTTGATGTGACCGAAATCCATGGTTACAGGGCGGAGCTGGGTCTGCGAGTGTTTACCGAGGAAGCCCTGGCGGCGCTGGCAGCTAACTGACAACAGAATTAAGGAATTGCTCAATGTCTAGCAAACGAAAAAAACTGAAGAACATGTCCGAAATTCGTCGCTTCTTCCACAGGAACGAGACGCCGATCTATTTTGTGAGCGCAACAAATTTCAACCTTTTGGGTCTGGACGAGTGGGTGCGCAATTTCAAGTATATAAATTACATCGACTGCTTTGATGGCCGTCATCCCAATGTATTTGTACCGTCCAACCAGCCGCATGAAGAGTTTCAGTCGATTGAGGACATCAATAACTATCTTCTTCAGCACAAGGAGGTCATGGACCGGATTCGGGCCAGGGACTCAGAGGCAAAATTTGTCTTCCTCATGTTCGATGAGGAGACCGAGAAACTTGTAGAGGAAATTGGAGGCGAAGTCTGGTTTCCCAAGGCGCAGCTGCGCAATCGCGTCGATAACAAGATAGAGACCGTTCGAATAGGCAACAAGGCCGGTGTACCCAGTGTTCCCAACACCCTGGCGGTGATCAATAGTTACGAGGACTTGGCCGCGGCCGCCAGCGAAGCTGGTCTGGGCAAGGACCTGGTTTTGCAGTCTGCATTCGGTGACTCAGGGCACACGACCTTTTTCATCAAGAGCCGGAAAGATTTTGAGCGCCACCAGCATGAAATAATCGGGCAGGGCGAGATCAAGGTCATGAAGCGCATCAATTGTCGTGGAGCGGCAATCGAGGCCTGCGCTACCAAGCACGGAACCATCGTGGGGCCGATGATGACGGAATTGGTCGGATTTCCTGAGCTCACACCGTACCGTGGCGGCTGGTGCGGAAACGAGATATTTGCCGGAGCATTTTCTCGCAAAGTGCGAGATAAGGCGAGAGACTATACGGCCAAATTCGGCAAGCAATTGGTGAAGGAAGGTTATCGCGGATATTTTGAACTGGATTTCCTGATTGACCAGAAAACCAAGGACATTTATTTGGGCGAGTTGAATCCCCGCATCACCGGTGCGAGCTCAATGACCAATCATGCGGCGTTCGCACATGCTGATGCTCCCTTGTTTTTGTTCCACCTGCTTGAGTTTTCCGGTGTGCCATTCGCCCTGGACATAGATGAATTAAATGAGCGCTGGTCGGATCCGCAAAACATCGATAGCTGGTCGCAGCTGGTGATTAAGCATACTGAAGATAGCCTGGACATCCTGACCGCAGCGCCCGAGAGCGGTATATGGAAAATGGCTGAGGATGGCACAGTCAGTTTCAATCGTTTTGATTACCATCGGCGCGCGGTCGAGAGTGAAAGCGAGGCGTTTTTCCTTCGCATCCTCAAGCCTGGTGACTACCGCTACGAAGGGGCGGACCTGGGTATCCTGGTGACGCGAGGCCGACTGATGGACGACAAGTTCAAATTGACCGAGCAGGCGAAAAAGTGGATACACGGGATTCGGGCTCATTACGCCTCGGTGCCACTGACTTCGGCAGAAGCCAAGCCGGTTATTTCAGAGCCGGGGTTTAAATTGCTTTGAGTGCTCTAGCACTTAGGTCTGAATTGATGGGCGCGTGTTACTCGCGCAGACTGTGCACACCAGTGTCATGCAACTGAATTTTACTGCCATTGACGAGGCGGTCCCAGGCCAGAAGTGGACTGCATTGTTTGCACGGCTTTGGCCGGCCTACAGCCGATTCTGGTTGTCGGAAGGGGAGCTTGCGCGGCCAACTTACCGTGAGTGTTTCACGGCCGTGGCTGACCACATGCCAGAGTTGGTGCCCGTGTATGAGCGGCTGGTGGAGTTGGCTGGCGGGGGCGATCATGCCTCCCGTTTTTTATCCGGCTACGGTCCGCCCGCATATATGAGCGGATGTTCGCAGGCAGTGTGGCACGGACCTGAACCGATGCTGGTCAGAAATTACGATTATGCGCCGCAAGCGTTTGACGCGGTCGTGCTGCGGACGCAGTGGCTGGGGCGCAAGGTATTGGGAGTGTCTGACTGCCTCATCGGTCTGTTGGACGGGATAAACGAGGATGGTCTGGTTATTTCTCTGACCTTCGGTGGCCGTCGAGTGGTTGGCAAGGGATTTGGTGTACCAATAGTCTTGCGTTACGTGCTTGAGACCTGCACGAATGTTAAGGATGCGGTACGCGCGTTAAAACGGATCCCGTGTCATATGGCCTACAACGTAACGGTGATGGACAGGGCAAGGAATCACCGCACTGTCTTTCTGAGTCCGGACCGGCCGACTGTTGTGACCCGTTCACCCATCGCCACCAACCATCAACATGAAGTGGAATGGGTGGATCACGCACGGGCCACGGCCTCGGTGGAGCGGGAGGAATTGTTACTGCGCCGGCTCAAGCGGCATCCTGGCACGGCCCGGCAATTTATTGCAGCATTCCAGCGGCCGCCGCTATATTCGCTCGCCTTTGATCGGGGCTTTGGCACCCTGTATACGGCGGCCTACCGCTCAATCCAGGGTACGCTGGAGCTGCATTGGCCAGGTCATACCTGGCTGCTTTCCTTGCGGGAATTCGAGGAGGGTGTTCGCTGCATTGACTACCAGAGTCCGAAAACAGTTGGCCTTGCCCTTGCCCGGCGACCACGACAGGAATTGCGTTCCGAGCAGGGATAATCCGAGGCTACAAAGAAACCGTTGTCCAGGCTTCCCATCGCGACATTCTGCATGTCGCGGTTATGTCGATGTCCGACTGTTTCAAACCAAGCTCTCAGCCGCTTGTTTTTGCTGGCCGGGTAAGCTGACTTGGTCGGTGGTGTTTCGATCTTGAACGTTGTGCGAGACGTGAGAAGCTGCCGACCCACCGCACGGAATATTTGCGTGTCAGACTTCTACAAAGAGGCAACAGGTCCAGCGAAGGGATGGTGCCCAGGAGAGGACTTGAACCTCCACTACCTTACGATAACTAGCACCTGAAGCTAGCGCGTCTACCAATTCCGCCACCTGGGCATAGGACGGATCCGGAAACCGGACCCTGGCTGGAGGGCGAACTTTACGTAGACGTTGTATGCTTGTCAACTATCACACCCGGCATGGGGACAATCCTTTGACCAAGACAAATACCAAGACACCGAGGCCCCGTTCAGCTAGTCGGGATCAGCCGGAATACGCTTTCGAGATTCCCAGCAGAGACGAGGTACTGGCTTTTCTGGAAGCCGAGGGAAGACCGCTGGCGCCGACCGAGATTTATGCCAGCCTCAAGCTCAAGGGCGAGCCGAAGCGGCAGGCTATGCGCAAGCGGCTGGCAGCCATGTGTCGGGACGGCCAGCTGCTGGCCAATCGCAAGGGTGAGTATTGCCTGACCGCACGCATACACCTGGTTGCCGGCACCGTGCAGGGCCACCGTGACGGGTTCGGGTTCGTCATTCCCGATGACAGTTCGGATGACGTTTTCTTGTCTGCCCGCCAAATGCGCGAAGTCATGCACGGTGACCGGGTCGCAGTACGTATCAAGGGCTATGACCGCCGGGGGCGGCCTGAGGGGGCCGTGGCAGAGGTACTGGAGAGGGTGAACACCCAGGTCGTGGGGCGCTATGTGGCCCAGGGCGGCGTGGGATTTGTAGTCCCCGATAATCCCCGTATCACCCAGGAAATCCTGGTTGGGCCACGCAATCGTGGCGGCGCCCAGCCTGGCCAGATCGTTATCGTTGAGATTACCGAGCCACCGGGTCCGAATACCTATCCGGCGGGCCGCATCAGTCGAGTACTGGGGGACGAAGACGCTCCGGGCATGGAGACCGAGATCGCCGTGCATGCCCACAACCTGCCTTACCTGTGGCCCGATGAAGTCACGGCTGAGACCAAGGCGTTTGGCAGCAAGGTGTCTGCCAGGGCCAGCGAGGGTCGGGTAGATCTGCGTTCCGTGCCACTGGTGACCATAGATGGCGCCGATGCCCGGGATTTCGACGATGCGGTGTATTGCGAGCCGAGTGGCTCTGGCTGGAAATTGCTGGTAGCCATTGCCGATGTGTCCCATTACGTAGTCAAGGGCACCGCCCTGGATGCGGAGGCCCGTAATCGCGGCACCTCGGTATATTTCCCCAACCGGGTCATACCCATGCTGCCGGAGGCTCTGTCCAATGGGCTGTGTTCGCTCAAGCCCGAGGTGGACCGATTGTGCATGGTGTGCGAAATGCACGTAGACAAGGCCGGCAAGGTCAGCAAATCACGTTTCTTCCGAGCGGTGATGCGCTCGGCCCAGCGTTTCACCTACGAACAGGTGGCGGGTATTCTCCAGCATGAAGATGAGCGACTGCGTGAGCGTTTCGAACCCCTGCTGGGGAGCCTGGAAGCGCTGTATGGCTTGTATAAGGCGTTTCTGGCCGCACGCAAGCGACGCGGGGCTATAGATTTTGAAATCCCCGAGAATACTCTCGAGTTCGATGCCCGGGGCAGGGTGGCGGCGATCCATGAACGAGTGCGCAGCGATGCCCACAAGCTGATCGAGGAGTGCATGATTGCGGCCAACGTGGAGGCCGCGCGATTCTTGCGCAAGGCGCGTATTCCGGCCCTGTACCGTGTGCATGCCGGACCCGATGAGGATCGTATCGAAGAGTTGAAGTTGTTTCTGGCGGCCCTGAGTATCCCCTTCAACCCGGGCTCCACGATGAAGCCGGCCATGCTCAGCGAGGTCATCAAGCTGGTAAAGGACCGTCCCGATGCGGCGCTGATCGAGACAGTAATGTTGCGTTCCCTGGCCCAGGCAGTCTATGAGCCAGGCACCGGCGGACACTTTGGGTTGGCGCTTGGGGAATACGCGCATTTCACGTCTCCAATCAGGCGTTACCCGGACCTCTTGGTGCACCGGGCGATCGGGCATTTACTCGATGGTGGCAAGCCAGGTACTTATGTCTATTCCCTGAGCGACATGGAAGGGCTTGGTGCCCATTGTTCCCGTTGCGAACGCCGGGCCGACGACGCGACTCGCGAGGCTATGGGCTGGTTGAAGACAGAGTTCATGCAAGACAAGCTGGGACAGGAATTTCCAGGCACGGTTAGCGGCGTCACCCAGTTCGGCGTGTTCGTACAATTGGATACCTTGCAAATAGATGGGCTGGTGCATGTGAGTGCCCTCGGTAGTGAATATTTTGACCTGGACAGACCCAGGTATCGCCTGGTCGGTAGTCAGAGCGGACGTGTGTTCCAGTTAGGTGACAGGCTGCAGGTCAAGGTAGTGCGGGCCAGTCTTGAGGACCGCAAGATCGATTTTGAGCTGGTAGACAAGGACCGTGACGAACTGCGTCCGAAGAAGGGCGGCGCTCCGGAACGTAGCGGCCGGGGCGGTCGCAAGGACCAGGGTAAAAGCCCGGGCAAGGGCCACACCGGTGCGAAAAAGAAGGGCTCCGGGGAGGGGGTCAAGGGCAAGGCCGGGAATAAAGGCCGCAGGCGTGCGAGCAAGACCGCGCCGTGAGTGAGGGAAACCTGATTTTTGGGCACCACGCTGTGCGTGCGATGTTGGCGCGATCTGCGTCCAGGGTGCAAGAAGTGTTGTTGGTGGATGAGCGCCAGGACAAACGCATGAACGAGACACGGCGTCTCGTGGTGCAGGCGGGCCTGCCGGTGCGAAACCTCGCTCGCAAGGACCTGAATCACTTGCTTCCTGAAACAGCCCACCAGGGTGTGGCCGCGCGGCTACGGGCGCCGCGCCAGTGGAATGAGCCGGACTTGCCGGACCTGGTATCGGCGGCCGGCGCTGATCCACTGGTACTGGTTCTCGACGGGGTCCAGGATCCGCGCAACCTGGGCGCCTGTATGCGCACAGCCGACGCGGTTGGCGCCTGTGCGGTGGTGGTCCCCAAGGACCGTGCCGCAAGCCTGACGCCGGTTGCCCGCAAAGTGGCCTCGGGCGCTGCCGAGACCGTGCCCCTGATAAGAGTGACCAACCTAAGCCGCACCCTGCTGTTGCTGAAGGACATGGGCCTGGTACTGGTGGGCGCGGATGAAAACGGCCCCTCTCTGTACCACCAGGCAGACCTGAGAGGCCCCCTGGGCCTGGTTATGGGGGCCGAGGGCAAGGGCCTGCGACGTCTGACCCTGGAGCGCTGTGACCTGCTGGTGCGCCTGCCCATGGCGGGCATCGTCGAGAGCCTGAACGTTTCGGTGGCCCTGGGCATACTGGCCTATGAGGCGCTCAGGCAACGCCAGTCCTAAGAATTCCCGGCTCCCTCAAGCGCTTGAAAGGCCCTGGAAGCCTCTGATTTGCTCTGGACGAAGTAGATTGTGAGCGAAAAGGTTCGGATTCAAGGCGTCAAGCGCATGGAATGCCCAGCCATGGCGAAGTCTGGCAATACAGAAGCTGGATTTTGGCTGCAAGATTGAGTGCATGAGTAGATCAGAGGCTCCCTTGCTTTGGCTTGTCTTTGGCTCGGTCCTTGGGTACCATTGCCGGCCCTTGGGTAGGTATTTGCCTGCCCCGGGTTACATTTCTCTCTGCCTCACCGTTAGTCGGGAGGCCTTATGTCCACAGGGAACTACAATGAGACATTACGAAGTGGTCTTTCTGGTCCACCCGGATCAGAGTGAGCAGGTTCCGGCCATGCTCGAACGTTACAAAGGCATGATCCAGTCAGCGGGTGGAGCGATTCATCGCGAAGAAGACTGGGGTCGCCGTCAGTTAGCCTATCCGATCAACAAGATCCACAAGGCCCATTACCTGATGCTGAACATCGAGTGTGGCCAGGAAAGCCTGGACGAACTGATGAGCCTGTTCAAGTTCAACGATGCGGTCATCCGCCACCTGGTGATCGGCCGCGAAGAGGCCGTTACCGAGGCCTCCCACATGGCCAAAGCGGTGGAAGAAGATCGTCGTCGGGATTCCGAACGCGCCGAGCGTGATGCGTCTCGTGCTACGCGTACCTACGACAGGGACGATGAGGATATGACGGACGACAGTGACGATGCTGATGACGACGAGTCAGACGACGAAGAGTCCGATGACGAAGAGTCTGTGGAAAAGTAAGTCAGCGTTTTGTTGTTGAGCTAATTCGAATTCGATAGAGGACTAAGCCATGTCACGTTATTTTCGTCGCCGCAGGTTTTGCCGCTTCACCGCCGATGGCGTAAAAGAGATCGACTACAAGGATCTGGTTACGCTGAAAAATTACATCACCGAGACGGGGAAGATTGTCCCCAGTCGCATTACCGGTACCAAGGCTAAATACCAGCGTCAGCTAGCCACCGCTGTCAAGCGTGCTCGCTTCCTGGCTCTACTGCCCTACACCGATAGCCACCACTAGGATGGCGGGTCCCTGTCCGCTGGCAAAAGCCTCGGTCAGGGATGAGTTTTAAGACTTGTGAAAAATATCCTGCACTGGATCATGCAGAGGCAGCATCGCCAGGTGACCCTGGTGGCTGGCTTGTCACTGCTACCGTTCCTGGGATTGCTCAGTAGCGGGTTGCTTGTGTTAGTGACGTTGCAGCGAGGAATCAAGCAGTCGCTGATCACCGCGATGCTGGCGATGGCGTTGCTAGCCGGCGTTGCAGTGGCAACCGGGGGAGACCCCTTGCCACTGCTCGAAGTGACCGGTGCGATGTGGGGCCCGGTGCTGTTGCTGGCCGGATTATTGGGTGCCTATCGCTCCATGAATCTGGTGTTCCAGGCCTCGGCTATCGTCGGATTGGTGGTGGTAGGTCTGGTACTGCTGCGGTTGCCTGACCCGGTAAACCAGTTGGCGGGTTTGATGGAACCGCTGAAACAGCAGTTTAGCGCCTCGGGGCAAGAGTTAACCGAGGCCGGCTGGAACATGATTTTCCAGGTGATGCCTGGCGTCATGACCGGACTGGGGATACTGGCCTGCCTGGCCGGGGTTTTCCTGGGACGGGTCTGGCAAGATGGACTTGAAGACACGCAGGGCCGGTTTGGAGCAGAATTCAGGCAACTGAAGCTGGGCAAGGTTTTGACGGCTGTCGCGACGCTAGTAATAGTTGCGGCGATGTTGGGCGGCGGACTGTGGTTTGAGAATATGGTGTGGGTGCTCGTGGCCTTGCTGATTTTGCAGGGATTGTCACTGGCCCATTTCCTGGTTGGCCCCGGTGGTTGGCCGAAGCCGTTGTTGATCGTGCTGTATGTGATGCTGGTATTGGTGTTGCAGCTGGTAATGCCGATTCTTACAGCGCTGGGATTTTTGGATAATTGGTTCGATTTGCGGCGTATCCTGGCGCGAAATCGATAATTTTGGGTTAGAAAGCCAAATCTGGTTTTACTGAACGGGTGAAATGATGGAAGTCATACTTCTGGAAAAAGTTGAGAATCTGGGGACTATTGGCGAGCGTGTGAAGGTCCGCTCGGGCTATGGTCGCAATTTCCTGCTGCCACAGGGTAAGGCAACGCTGGCCACGGCTTCGAACATTGAGAAGTTTGAAGCGATCCGTGCGGAGCTCGAGGCCAAGTCTGCCGAGGAGCTGACGCGTGCCCAGGGTCGTGCCAAGTTGCTGGACGGCAAAATCGTGAAGCTCAGTGCAAAGGCGGGTGCAGAGGGCAAATTATTCGGCTCGATAGGTCCCGTAGACATCGCCGAAGCGCTGGCCGCGCTGGGTTTTGAGGTAGAGCGGCGTGAAGTGCGCATGGCCGATGGCCCGATCCGGCAGGTGGGCAGCCACGAGATTGAAGTACATCTGCATAGTGATGTTTCGGTCACCGTACCGGTTGAGATTTCTGGCGAAGAGTAAGGCTGCACCGCAACCCGGGGGGCTACCTCCGGGTACCGGTTGTGCTATCTTGATCGGCCCTTGATTAACCTGGCGGTACTGGGCGATGGCGACTCCAATGAGTGACGATCGCATTGATGCGATGGCGGGTACGGAAAGACTCCGTGTACCGCCGCACTCTGTTGATGCCGAGCGAGCCGTGCTCGGCGGCCTGATGCTTGATAACCTGGCCTGGGAACGTATTGCAGACCTGGTAACCGCCGACGATTTCTATCGTCATGATCACCGCCTGATATTCAACGCCATTGGCGAACTGGCTGAGAAAAGCCAGCCTTTGGACGCGGTAACCGTTTCCGAGTACCTGGACCGCAATCAGCAGCTGGAGCAGATGGGCGGTCTTTCCTTCCTCGGACAGCTGGCCAAGGACACCCCCAGCGCAGCAAATATTCGTGCCTATGCGGACATTGTGCGTGAGCGGGCGCTGCTGAGAAAGCTGATCGAGGTTGGTGTCGGCATTACAGACAGCGCCTATACCAGTGATGGTCGTGGGGCCTCGGAACTGGTGGACGATGCAGAGCGCGCGGTATTCCAGATTGCCGAGCGTGGCAAGCGCAGGGGTTCCGGTTTTGTGGCCTTGCGGAAAATACTTCCCGGTACCATAGACCGGCTGGATATCCTGAGTCATTCTGACGGTGATATTTCGGGCTTGTCGACAGGCTTCAATAGTCTAGATGATATGACCGCAGGTCTGCAGCGCGGTGAACTGGTAATTATTGCCGGACGGCCATCCATGGGTAAGACCACCCTGGCCATGAATATAGCCGAGAATGCGGCGATTGGATCGGGCAAGGCGGTAGCCATATTCAGCATGGAAATGTCTGCCGAGCAGCTAAGCTTCCGTATGATTGGATCAATCGGACGGGTAGATCAATCAAACCTGCGCCGAGGCAATTTTAACGACGAGGATTGGAACCGCATCAATTCGGCGGTGGCCATCATGTCCGAGGCGCCGATCTATATCGATGATACGCCGTCCCTGAGTCCCACCGAGGTGCGAGCTCGTTCCCGACGTCTGGCGCGTGAGCACGGCGGTCTTGGCCTGATTGTACTGGATTACCTGCAGTTGATGCAGGTGCAGGGAAACAAGGAAAACAGGGCGACCGAGATATCCGAGATATCGCGGTCGCTAAAAGCCCTGGCCAAGGAACTGGATTGCCCGGTAATCGCCTTGTCACAGCTCAATCGCAGTGTCGAAAGCCGCACAGACAAGCGACCGGTAATGTCGGACCTGCGTGAATCAGGTGCCATCGAGCAAGACGCGGATGTGATTTGCTTCATTTACCGCGAAGAGGTCTATGACAAGGACACCACGCGCAAGGGCATTGCGGATATCATTATTGCCAAGCAGCGTAACGGTCCCGTGGGCGAAGTCCATCTGACATTCCTCGGTCAATACACCAAGTTTGAGAACCTGGTGGCTGAAAGCTATGTGGACGAGGGCTTCCAGTGACGGCATTGTGTCGGGCCACGGTCGATACGGTGGCTCTGCATTACAATCTTCGACGCATAAGAGAACTCAGCGGCGGCGCCAAGGTGCTGGCGGTGATCAAGGCCAATGCCTATGGGCATGGCCTGGTGCCTGTAGCCAAGTCCCTGGTTGACGCCGATGCATTGGCGGTGGCCCGTATGGAGGAGGCGGTGGCCCTGCGTGCGGCTGGAGTAGGGCAACGCCTGGTGCTGTTGGAAGGGGTATTTAACAGGAGCCAGCTGGAGTTGGCTGCCGCCAACGCCTGTGACCTGGTGGTGCATTCTCACGAGCAGCTGCAGTTGCTGGAAGCATTTGACCGTCAAAGCAGTTTTACAGTCTGGCTGAAACTCGATACCGGTATGAACCGACTGGGTTTCAGACCGGAAGAGTTTGCCGGAGTGCTGGCCAGATTGCGCAGCTTGCACGCGGTACGTAAGGATCTGGTGCTGATGACACACCTGGCGGGTGCCGATGAGCTTACCGGCCAGGGCACCCGGGCCCAGCTCGAGCTGTTCGAGCACACTACCCGCGGCGTACAGGCAGAGCGAAGTATAGCGAATTCGGCCGGCTTGCTGGCCTGGCCAGAAAGCCGGGCCCAGTGGGTCAGGCCCGGGTTGGCTCTGTTTGGCGTATCACCACTGCCGGGCAAAACGGGCGAGGAGCTGGGCTTGAAACCGGTGATGCACCTGGGCACTGAGTTGATTGCGATTCGAAAAGTCGCAGCGGGCGAGGCGGTGGGCTATGGGTCCGCCTGGAGAGCAAACCGTGACTCCAGCATAGGGGTTGCCGCGATTGGTTATGGCGACGGGTATTCCAGGCATTTGGGAAATGGCACGCCGGTTTTACTGCATGGAAAAAGAGTCCCCCTGGTAGGCAGGGTATCCATGGACATGATTACCGTGGACCTCACTGACCATCCCCAAGCCAGGGTTGGCGACAGCCTGACCCTTTGGGGCAAAGGGCTACCGGTTGAGGAGATAGCACAGCTTGCGGGCACCATCCCTTACGAGATGCTTTGCGGCGTCACCCAAAGAGTGTCCGTGGAATATCTCAGGTAAGGAAAAAGCCCATCTTGACGCCTGCGATTTCAATCACGTCGTTGTCTTCCAGACGCGCCGCCTTGGAGCCTATGGATTCACCATTCAGCAATGGATGACGATCGTCTTTCCCGCCGTCTACGTGCACCACATAGTAGCCCTCGGCTCGCCGAGTGATTGCAGCCACTTGCAGACCAGGCCGGCCCAGTGTTGTGAGCGCTTTTTTCAGTTCCAGTTCGCGACCCGCGAAGGTACCGCTAAGGACCTGTAACTTGGCCATTGGCACCATGCCGGCACGTCCGGTCTGGACCAGGCCGCCAGGCGAGGCGACCGCCTCGGCTACTTGCTGGCGAACCCGTTCGATCTTGTCCTGACTCTGACTACTTGGGTTGATGACCATGGTCTTTTCAAACTCATCGGCCTCATCCCCGTCGTCCTCACCATCTACGAAGCGAAGTTGGTGATGACCAATAGTGATCACGTCGCTGTTTTGCAAGGCATGCTTCTTGATCAACTTCCCATTAACGTAAGTACCGTTAGTGCTATTCAAGTCTTCAAGGAAGGAGTCGTTTAAAATGTTGATGATCAGTGAGTGATGACCACTGACAGCTGCGTTATCAATACGCACGTCATTGTCGGGAAGCCGGCCGATGGTGTACCGCTCTTTGGTCATGTTGTATTCAGCCATCAACTGACCGTCGAGGCTGAGAATTAAACGCGCCATGCCAAGCCCTCTACTGGTTTATCTGAGCTTTCTTGCCAGTGTCTTCAACAATCCCTTACGCACCCCAAACGACTGGGCAACGTAACCTATCACAACGGAGATATTATCCTTGCCGCCATGGTCATTCGCTAGCTTGACCAATTGTTGACCAGCGGTATCAAGACTATCATGAAACGTACTGATCGTTAAATGAATATCCTCGTCTTCCACCATATCCGTCAAACCGTCTGAGCACAGCAAATAATAATCCCCTGGCTTAACCTCGTACTCATTGATCTCGACTTCGACCGCTTTCTCCACGCCAAGCGCGCGGGTCACATAGTTCCGATTGGTTGAGCGCTGGGCTTCTTCCTGTGAATAAAAGCCGCGGTCCACCAACTCCTGAAGCAGGGAATGGTCGAGCGTGATTTGTTCGAACCGCCCGTCACGCAGACGGTACATTCTCGAGTCTCCCACATGGGCGACCGACACATGATTGTTATAAAACAGACAGGCGACCAGGGTAGTGCCCATGCCTTCGCACTCCGGACGTATCTGGGCCTGGTTGTGAATCAGTTTGTTACCGCGGGCCACCGCGTCCCTCAGTATCACGCTCTGGCGCCACAGGCCGGTCTGTGGTTCCACGTCGTCACGGTCCTCGGCCAGGCTCTGGAGTGATTTTGCGACCTGCTTCAATACTGTTTTTACGGCAATTCCAGAGGCGACTTCGCCCGCATTGTAACCGCCCATTCCATCGGCCAATACGAGCAAGCCCAAGTCCTTGTCGGTCCCTATCGCGTCCTCGTTATGCTCCCGGATTTTCCCGGTATCCGTGAGTTCAACGATCTTGATTTTGTTGCGGAGGCTCATAAGCTATTGGATCCGTGGGCTTTTTCTTCTCTAAGTCTGCTGAGGCAGTCCCTGATGGACTTGGCCATCTCGGCGCCGCTATTGAATCTATCCAAAGGCTTTTTCGCCAGAGCTTTACTCATCAACTTTTCGATACAGTCCGGTAAATCACTCCTCACTAAGTTAACAGCCAAATGGGGTTCATTGGCAATTTTGTACATCAACTTGGCCAAGGAATCTGCCCGGAATGGCAAATATCCCGTAAGTAGCTGGTATAGCGTAACACCTAAGGAAAACAAGTCCGAGGCTCCCGTCACATTTTCACCCTCGATTTGCTCTGGCGACATGTACGAAGGCGTTCCCATGACCAGGCCGGTCCGGGTGCGATTGCTGTCATCAAACCTGGCCACACCGAAGTCAGCGACTTTGAGTTGATCAATGCTCTCGTTGTAGAGCAAGTTTGAGGGTTTGATGTCGCGGTGGACAACACCGCGCGAGTGCGCGTAGTGCAGGGCTTCAGCCGTCCGGGCGGTGAGTTCCAGAACGGTTTCCTCGGCGAGCAGGTGAGCCGGAGAGGTAAACTCGCTCAAGCGATGTCCATCCACGTATTCCATGGCTATATAGGCCAAGTCGTTGTCCTCGCCAACGTCATAGACACCGACTATATCGGGGTGATCCAGGCGTCCGGCAGCCTCTGCCTCACGAAAGAATCGCAGCTTGACCTCCTCCAGCTCGTTTTCCGAAAACTCCTCCGCCAGCGGGATGGCCTTCAAAGCGACCTGGCGGTTTAGACGGGGATCGTAGGCCAGGTAGACCACGCCCATGGCGCCCTTGCCGATTTCCTCCTGTACCTGGTAGCGCCCCAGTTGTGGCTGGCCCGGGCCGTCCTCAGACAAGCGAACCGGTGCCCTGCCGGAGGCCCCGGGCAATCCCAGGGTGACCGTGTCTTCCAATTGTTGAGCCAGCCGCATACGTTTTTGCAGGTCGCGATAGTCGGCGTCGAAGGCAGCCATGTGGTCATATATATCAGCGGCACGGTTCAGTTTACGCTTGGCCTCGAACCCCAACGCCAGCTGGTACAGTATAGCCATCATGCTGTCATCCAGTGGCAGGCCGCGGAATTTATCCCAGGCCAGCTCCAGCTCGCCTTGTGCCTGGAACGCCAGTCCCAGCATCCGGTTGCTCTCAATCTGTTCGTTGGGTTGCCTCTTTTCCAGCAGCCGTTCCCAGTCCAGGCTCTTTACGGCGAGCACCATGTGACCCAACAGCAACATAAGTATCGGGCCCAGGGGTTTGAGCCAGATATTTTCGGAAACATAAATCGCCATGCTGGCTACCAGCATGATGGCGGTGATACCCAGGCTGGTAAGAATGGCGAAGCGTGGCCGCAGGCGCGGAAGAACAAAGGCCAGGTAGATTGCGACTAATAACCAAACAGCCCATTCGGCCCCCGGAACCCAGGCAGGTCTGGCCGTGAAGTGCTGATTAATCAGGGTTGAGATTTCATGTGCGAGGGCGATTATTTCCGGAGTGCTGGCCCCGACTGGCGTTTTCAGCATTCGGGCTAGCGATTTTTCCGTTGGACCCAGTAACACGATCTTGTTGCGGAACTTGTCAGCCGGCGTATTGCCAGCAAAAACATCCCAAAAAGAGTCTACCGTGAAGGGCTGGGCCCCGGCACGCGGCGGGTACCAGTGAACGATCGTAGCCAGTGTGCTATCTGCGGGTACCAGCAGGCTTCCTATATGCAGCCTATTTTCTTCGTCAACGCTCGCATTGATGGGGTTATTGCCACGCGCTCCAGTGGTAAGCAGCAGGGCCAGCGAGGGGTAGAGTTTGCCCTGCGAGGACACCAGGAGGTTGAACCGGCGCCTGATCCCGTCGGAGTCAGTCGGCATATACAGGTGTCCGCTTCCGGCGGCTGCCGTTGTGAACAGGGGCAGCGCTTGCTGCGCGTACCCTGCCCGCGGGGCCTGAATTGCGGGGCTGTCTGCCAGCCATTGGATCGGGCTGTACGGAGCCATGTCGCCAGGCCGACCGTTACGTGGAAAATCCATAGGCAGGTAGACATTGCCGGCTCTGGCCATGCTTTCAGCAAGATTTGAGTCGGTACCCAGGTCGGCCAGGGCCTGGTCCAGGTAGGCCATGGGTTCCACCAGAATTTTGCTGTTGGCGCCCCCTGATGCGAGGCGCTCGCGCAAACCTGTCAGGTAAAACAGGCCCAATTCGTTCTGTGGCGAGTCCAGCCTGATCGTGGTGGCTATACTGCGGGCACCGCTGGTGGCCAATTGGTCGATAAGCTGGGCGAAAACATTTCGTTGCCAGGGCCAATCACCGACATTCTCCAGGCTCTTGCGATCAATTGCGATGATCGCGATGTCGTTCGATGGCGTCTGCACTGACCACTTCATCGCATGCGTCAGCACGCCTGATTCAGCATTTTGCAGGGCGCTAGCGAAGGGAAATACTGCCAGCAGCGTGAAAACGCCACTGTAAACCAGCGCAACCAGCCAGTTCGAACGCCAAAAAGCAGTTGTGCCCAGACCCATTCTGACCCCGAGAGTAAACCAGATATGAAGTCTATTCGATAATGCGTTGTTAGTTCTAGGATTTTTCTGCTTTCTTATGAATGGCCGGCTACCGGCACCGGCTCCGCGACGCGAGCTTTTAGTCCCGCGTTGGGTGTCTGCAAGGTGTCAGGGACTCCAGCGCCCAATCCAGCGCTTCCTGTAAGGTATTCACCGGGACGATTTTTAATCCCTGCACCGGTTCCCTGGGCGCATTCGCCGCAGGCACTATCGCTGTCTTGAATCCATGTTTGGCCGCTTCACGGATGCGCTCCTGTCCGTTGGCGCAGGGTCGTACTTCACCGGACAAGCCTACCTCGCCGAACGCAAACACGTCGGGAGGAATGGCGCGGTCGCGCAGGCTGCTGAGTACACTGAGCAAGATGGCCAGGTCTGCGCTGGGCTCGCTGACGCGTATTCCACCCACCACGTTTACATAGACATCCTGGTCATGCACGGCGATGCCACCATGACGATTAAGAACCGCGAGCAGCATTGCGACCCGCGTGTTGTCAATGCCCACCGTCACGCGGCGCGGATTCCCCAGCGCGCTTTGATCAACCAGGGCCTGCAACTCAACCAGTAGCGGTCGGCTGCCTTCCCATAGCACCGTCACAATGCTGCCGGGCAATTCTTTGTTGGACTTACTCAGGAATATCGCCGACGGATTTCGCACTTCCTTCATACCTGTGCCCGTCATCGCGAACACGCCTATCTCTGCCACCGATCCGAAACGGTTCTTGTCAGAGCGCACAATCCGGTAGCGAGCGTCATCTGTGCTGGACAGCATCAGGGTAGCGTCAACCAGGTGGTTGAGCGTCATTGGGCCTGCCAGGTTCTCGCTCTTGGTGATATGACCGACCAGGATGACCGTGGATTTGAGACGCTTGGCAAAGCGGCTCAGCACGTTTGCGCATTCGCGCACCTGGGTGGTATTGCCGGCCAAAGAGTCGATATCCGGGTGATGCATGACCTGGATGGAATCCACGATGACAACTGCCGGCCGCTCCCGCTCCATGATCGAGGTAATCACCGTGATGTCGGTTTCCGCCACGACCCTGAGCATGTCGGTGCGCAATTGCAGGCGGTGTGCGCGATCGGCAATCTGCTCCAGTGACTCCTCGCCAGCCACATACAACACCACCTCACTATCGGCCACATGGCATGCGCTCTGTAACAACAGAGTGGATTTTCCTGCCCCGGGGAAACCGCCCAGCACCAGGGTGCTACCTGGCACCATTCCTCCGCCCAGCACACGGTCAAACTCCACCAGGCCGGTGGAGAGCCGCGGAATGCTGTGCCTGGCGACCTGGTCCAGGGTCGTTACCTGGCTGTCGCCACTGCCTGCCGGAGTATTGCGCGATGGCGCCACACTGAGATGTTGCACCAGCGTATTCCACTCTCCGCAGCCGGAACACTGACCTGACCACTTGCTGTGATCGGTACCGCAATCCTTGCAGCGAAATACGGTCTTGGGTTTTTTACTACTGCCAGCCATGATTGCCTATGGGTTGATTGTTTCTGCGTGCATCCTCGGAAGGTAGACCGGCCAGGCGCATGGACTCGGGGCGGTCGCATAAGGTATTGGCAATATATTGCCCTATGGCAGACCTAGTCGGGTACCAGCAACCGAATGCGCACGGTCCTGACCGTGTTTTCCGCAGTCTGCAGTATGGTCATGCCGTATTGGCGGATATTCAGGGTGATGCCGGGTTCGGGTATATCGCCCAGGGTTTCCACCACGAGTCCGTTCAGGGTTTTCGGTCCGTCCGTAGGCAGGTCCCAGTTCATGGTGCGATTCAGGTCCCGCAGGTTGGCAGAGCCGGATACCACGAAGGTGCCGTCCGCTTCGGTATGCACGTCCGGATTTACGTTGCCGGGGGCCGAGGTGAATTCACCCACAATTTCCTGCAGGATGTCAGCCAGCGTAACCAGTCCCTGGATGTCACCGTATTCGTCCACCACCACCCCAAAGCGCCGGTTCTGGCGCTGGAAATTCAGCAGTTGGGTATTTAGTGGAGTCCCCTCGGGAACAAAATAGGGGTCCCGGGCAGCTTGTTCCAAAGCCTCGGGTGTCAGGCGTTGATGCGCGAGGTCGCCGATAACTTTGCGCAGGTGCAGAATGCCGATAATGTTGTCCAGACTGTCGCGGTAAAGGGGCACCCGAGTGTGCTGGCTGGTCTGCACCTGCCTGAGTATCTCGTCCCAGTCATCATTCAAGTCGAGTCCCTGTATGTCGGAACGGGGCACCATGACGTCGTCCACGGTAATGTTTTCCAGATCCAGGATGCTCAGCAACATACGCTGGTGCTTGCGTGGAATCAGCGAGCCTGCCTCAGCAACCACCGTGCGCAACTCTTCGCGGCTAAGCGCGTCGTTTGCAGCTTTGCGGGCTGACAGACCGAACATGTACAGGATCAGGTGCGTGACTCCATTTAGCAGCCATATCAGAGGGCCCAGTACTTTCAGTAACGGGTAATAGATGTATGCCGAGGGGAAGGCAATGCGCTCCGGGTGCAACGCAGCGAAGGTTTTTGGTGTCACCTCTGCGAATATCAGCAATACCACGGTCAATATGAGCGCACCTGCAGCGATACCCGATTCGCCGGCAATGCGCATGCTGATGACGGTGGTCAATGAGGCTGCAAGAATGTTTACCAGGTTGTTTCCCAGCAAGATCAGGCCGATCAGCTTGTCTGGTCTGCGCAGCAGGGTATCGGCGATTCTCGCTCCCCGGTGCCCCGCTCTCGCCTTGTGACGAAGGCGGTAGCGGTTCAAGGTCATCAGTGCAGTTTCCGAGCTCGAAAAGAAGGCGGAAAGCAGCAATAGCAGGACAAGAATGCCGAAAAGCAGGGAGGTCGGAGTGCTATCGTCCAAGAGAGTTCACGTGATTTCGCGGCAGAAGTTGTTGAAAATACTGAAGGTGCACTACGAGCCTGTCAAGGCGCCGGGCAAAGACCAGTGGCTGCTGAGTATGGTCTCCAGGACTAATTTGCTGCCGAAATAGGCCAGCGCCAGGAACACGAATCCCACCAGGGCCATATACACAGCTTTCTTACCACGCCATCCACGGCGCCATCTTCCTACCAGCAATGTGGCGAAAACCAGCCAGGCCATGACAGAGAGCACGGTCTTGTGGGCAAGGTGCTGGGCCAGCAGGTTGTCGACAAAAATCAGACCGCTGAACAGACTCAGGGTGAGCAAAACAAAGCCCATGCTGAGAATGGAAAACAGAATCTGTTCCATTTCTTCCAGCGAAGGCAGCATCAGCAGCCAGCCGCTGGGTTTGCGGTTGCGCAGACGGGCGTCCTGTAATGCGATTGCCACCGCCATCAGGGCACCGATGCCCAGCAAGGAATAGGCGGTGATGGATATCAGTATGTGGCTGGCCAGTTGCCAGGTCACATCGGCCAGGACCGGTTCGCCCAGGGGCAGGTAGCTGGTCGCTATTCCAACAAGCGCTATGCTAAGTAGCAGGCTGGATAACCCCACCATGCGCTCATTTCGGCTCAAGAACAGCGCAATCCACGCGGTCAGCCAGCCAAGCATCGAGGACATATTGGTAGCGCCCAGGGCCAAGCCTCCGTCCACATGTATCGCCCGGTACAACCAGTAACCATGCAGCAGCACGCCAAGTCCGACAAACGCGGTTCCAAGGCGATGTTTGGGTGTTCCGGTAGTTCGCTTTAGAGCCGAATTTCCCAGCAGGAACATCGCCCCTACATAGAGCAAAAGAACTGTGATTCGTAACACAGAAATAGTATCCGCTATAACTTAGCTTGGGTGTTGAAATCTTCGCACATGGCGATGCATAAGAGAAGTCCGCGAAAACACTAACACCGATGGAGTCCGGAGCGGGCAGGGCTCCGGGGGGAACACGACGCAGATGCAGGTAAGAATCCTAGGATGCAGTGGAGGAATTGGCGCGGGACTGAAAACCACCTCTATTCTGCTTGACGATGACTTGTTGATTGATGCCGGCACAGGTGTCGGAGACCTGTCGCTCGAGGAATTGCGCGGCCTGCGGCACGTGTTTCTTACCCATTCCCACCTTGATCACGTAGTTGGATTGCCCCTGTTCATCGATGCGGCCTTTGAGGCTTATCTCGAAAACCCCCTGCAAGTACATGCCAGCCAGGCAACTATTGACGCCCTGCGTGCGCACTTGTTCAACGATGTGATATGGCCTGACTTCTCCATCTTACCCAGTGCTGCCGATGCGGTTATGCACTTCGAACCGCTGGCCGATGGCGACGTCCTCGAAATTAATTCAAGGCAAATCAGGGCGGTGGCGGTCAAGCATGCAGTACCTACCCTGGGTTACTGCGTGCAGGCCGGTGGCAAGGTACTCGCTTTCAGCGGCGATACCACCAATAACCAGACTCTCTGGCCTGCTCTCAATGCCTATGAGAATGTGGATGTGCTGGTTATCGAGGTGTCGTTTCCAAACCGCCAGGCCGAACTGGCCGAGAAGTCGGGGCATTATTGCCCGCGGACCTTTGCCCAGGATCTGGCCAAGCTCAAGCACTATCCGGCCATCTGGCTGACGGCCATGAAGCCCGGGGAAGAAGAGCTGATCATGGATGAAGTCCGTGCGGAATTGCCTGATCGGACGGTGCGGCGTCTCGAATCCGGGGTGGTATTCTACTTGTAGTCCGGCGACCCCTTCAGCCCCGCACAAACGGGTATTTTTGCCCAGCCCGCCCTTCCTCCTTTAAGATGCTCCCCCTCGAGGCGTAGCTGTCGCCGGCAAGTAATTGGCGGATATGTTTGATCAATTAACTGAAAGACTTTCCTCGGCGGTCGCTGCCCTGCGTGGCAAGGGTCGCATTTCCGAGGACAACATCAAGGATGCCTTGCGCCAGGTCCGAATGGCCCTGCTTGAGGCCGATGTGGCGCTGCCTGTTGTGAAAGTCTTCATCGAGCAGGTCAGAGAGAAAGCCCTGGGCGAGAAGGTCTTGCGCAGTCTTACGCCCGGCCAGGCCCTGATCAAGATTGTGCATGGCGAGCTGGTAGCTATCATGGGCGAGGGTGACAGCGACCTGAACCTGCGTACCCAGCCGCCAGCGGTGATTTTGCTGGCTGGGCTCCAGGGTGCGGGCAAAACCACCAGCGCCGCCAAGCTGGCGCGCTTTCTCATCGAACGACAAAAGAAAAAGGTGTTATTAGCCAGCGCCGACGTATATCGGCCGGCAGCCATTTTGCAGCTCCAGCGGCTTGCAGAGCAGGTGGGCGCGGGTTTTGTGCCCAGCGAGGCCAGCGAGGCGCCACGACTGATTGCCATGCGAGCCCTTGAGGAGGCGCGCCGCAGCCTGGCCGACGTGCTTATTCTGGACACCGCCGGGCGGCAGCACGTGGACGAGGACATGATGGAGGAGATCAAGCTCCTGCATGCGACCGTGTCACCCATTGAAACGTTGTTTGTCGTGGACAGTATGGCCGGTCAGGACGCGGTCAATGCCGCCAGGGCGTTCAGTGAAGCCCTGCCGCTTTCCGGCGTGATCCTGACCAAGGCAGATGGCGATGCCCGGGGTGGAGCCGCCTTATCGGTGCGCCATATCACCGGTTGCCCGATCAAGTTCCTGGGCGTAGGCGAGAAGATAGACGCCCTGGAGCGTTTTCATCCCGAACGCCTGGCCTCACGCATCCTGGGCATGGGCGACGTGCTTGGCCTGGTCGAGGAAGTAGAGCGCAAGGTTGACAAGGACCAGGCGGAAAAACTTGCACGCAAGGTGCAGAAGGGCAAGGGACTTGATCTGCTGGATCTGCGGGAGCAATTGCAGCAAATGCTCAATATGGGCGGATTGTCCGCCTTGTTGGACAAGCTACCCATGGGAGGGAAGCTGCCGGCAGGCATGGCTGACCAGGCGGGTGACAAGCAGATACGCCGACAAATTGCCATTATCAATTCGATGACGCCCCAGGAGCGAAAAATTCCGGCGGTCATCAACGGATCCAGGAAACGCCGTATAGCCCTGGGCTCAGGGGTCCAGATCCAGGATGTGAATCGCTTGCTGAAGCAACACAAGCAAATGCAAAAAATGATGAAAAACAAAAAGTTATTTAAACAGCTTGCCTCAATGAACAAGGGCGGGTTCAGGGGCTAGGTGACGAGTATCAAACGAAGCTTGCAGACCGAGTACTCGTAGCGGATAGGTAAGCCGGCAAGCCCCTGTTTTACTGGATGTTGTGGTGATTTTGGAGACGCGAGGGGTGGTCCAGAGGCCCGCCGTGATCCGATTATTATGCGCAGGTATCGGAAAAGCCTTCCAATTTTCTCTAAAACCTATAAAATACCCGGTTTACTGCGGCCCCCCGCTGGAAGGCGGAGGGCCGGTTTATTTCAGCAGAAGCATTGACAAGCTAGATAGCGGGTATTGAAGCAGATGGTAACTATTCGTCTTTCGCGCGGTGGCGCGAAAAAGAGGCCTTTCTATCACTTGGTGGTGACCGATGGGCGTAACCGCCGTGATGGCCGCTACATCGAGAAAGTTGGGTATTTCAATCCGGTAGCCAAGGGCAAAGAAATTCGCCTGCACATGGAACTGGATCGTATTGAGCATTGGGTCGGCCAGGGCGCCCAGCCCAGCGATCGTGTGACTGACTTGATCAAGGAATTCCGCAAGCAGGCAGCTGCCTGATATCTGTGGAAACTTCGGACTGGGTTCAGCTCGGCAGGATTAGCGGGCTGTACGGAGTCAAGGGTTGGGTGAAGGTCTATTCCTACACTGACCCCAGAGACAACATTCTTCAGTACCGGCGCTGGTTCCTGGATTTGAACGGGAAGCGCAGCGAAGTGGAACTGGATTCGGGGCGCATCCACGGAAAGGGCATAGTCGTGCGGATCCAGGGTGTTGAAGACCGGGAATCGGCTGCGCAATGGCTGGGTGCGGAAATTGAAGTACCGCGCTCGGATATGCCGGCCAGTGAGGATGGTCGCTGGTACTGGATGGACCTGATCGGCTTGCAGGTGGTTACCACCGGGGGCGTGGTGCTGGGTCAGGTGTCCGGCCTCATGGAAACCGGCGCCAATGATGTGTTGGTGGTGCAGGGGGACCGGGAGAGACTGGTTCCGTTTGTAATGGGCCAGTACGTTAAGCGGGTGGACCTGGATGCCGCGGTGATAGAGGTGGACTGGGACCCCGAGTTTTGACGCGGGAACCATGCATATAGAAGTTGTGTCACTTTTCCCCGAGCTGGTCGAAGCCGGCGTAAGTTTCGGGGTGATAGGTCGGGCAATGCAGCGCGGCCTGGCGTCGATGGGGACGGTAAACCCAAGAGAATTTGCCGATGATCGGCACAGAACGGTGGACGACAGGCCATATGGCGGCGGCCCCGGGATGGTGATGAAGGTTGAGCCGTTGCGCAGCGCCATTTACAAGGCGCGCGAAAGGGCGCCGAAGGGCTCGCCGGTGATCTACCTGAGTGCCCAGGGCGGGGTCTTTGACCAGGCCAGGGCGCAGGAGTTGGCCAGCCTGCCGGGATTGATCCTGGTGGCGGGGCGCTACGAAGGCGTGGATGAGCGGCTGGTGGAGCGCGAGGTGGACGAGGAATTGTCCATCGGTGATTATGTCCTCAGTGGCGGTGAATTACCGGCGCTGGTGGTGATTGATGCGGTGCTACGGCTGTTGCCGGGAGTGCTGGGCGACGAGGATTCCGCGGAACAGGATTCCTTTGCCGCCGGGTTACTGGATTGTCCGCATTACACGCGGCCCGAGGAGGTCGATGGATTGCGGGTGCCCGAGGTGCTACTTGGTGGCAACCACGAGCAAATCAGGCAGTGGAGGCTCAAGCAGGCGCTTGGGCGGACCTGGCTGAGACGGCCAGAGCTGCTCGAGGCCATGACCCTGGATGTTGAGCAGCAGGAATTATTGAGTGAGTTTATCGCCGAGAGAGGCGGGGAACTTTAGTTTTGGTTAGAGACCGGCGTGAGCGGGATGTCGACATGAGCAACATAATCGAGCAACTTGAAAAAGAACAGATGGGTCGTGAGATCCCCGAATTTGGACCCGGCGACACGGTCGTGGTGCAGGTGAAGGTGGTTGAGGGTACCCGTGAACGTCTGCAGGCTTACGAGGGCGTGGTAATCGCCAAGCGTAACCGCGGGCTGAACAGTGCCTTCACCGTGCGCAAGATTTCCCATGGCGAAGGTGTGGAGCGGGTGTTCCAGACTTACAGCAAGGTAATCGAGTCGATTACCGTGAAGCGCCGCGGGGATGTGCGTCGCGCCAAGCTGTACTATCTGCGTGACCGCACAGGCAAGGCCGCCAGGATCAAGGAAAAGATCTAGCCAGGGTAGTGCCCGGGTTTCTGGATTAAGGCAAGTGCGGGTGGATTATCCATGCGCACTTGCCTTTTCGGTTTTCGGTAGCGCTCCCCGTTTTTCTCGATTCCAGTGAACCTTCTGGTCTGGGCACGATCCAATTCTTTCGCAAGCTTGAATTCTTGGTTAGAGGTAAGATCAGGTATCCATGGAAAAACGTGAGCCATCATTTCTCCGCCTGTTGATGCTGGGTTCCCTTCTGTCTCTATCGGCATGTTCCATCGTTATGGATCGTGTCACCGGCAAGATGGCTGGCAACCTGTCCAGCGCCATACTCAATCAGGACGACCCAGAGACCGTGCGCGACGGTGCTCCTGCATACTTGCTGTTGATGGATAGTCTGATAGCAGGTGATCCTGAAAGTGCGTCAGCCTTGCGTTCGGCAGCAAATCTTTACGCCGCCTACGGTGCGGTTTTCGTCGAAGACGACAAGCGTGCCAAGCGCTTGACTAAACGTGCCCATGAGTATGGGAGCCGGGCCATGTGCGTGGTTCACGAGTCAGCCTGTGCCTGGGGCACGATGGACTTTGACAACTTCAGTGCCGACCTCGCAACGGTGACCGTTGACGAACTGCCGACCCTTTATAGCTTCACGGTAAGCAGTCTTGCCTATACGCGCGCGCACAGCGACGAATGGGCGGTACTCGTGGAATTGCCCAAGGTGGAGGCCGCACTGAATCGCCTTTACCAACTTGATCCTGATTATGAAGGCGGGGCTGTGAACCTGTACCTGGGAATCCTCAACACCATTCGTCCACCTTCACTGGGTGGGCAGCCCGAGGTCGGGCGAAGTCATTTCGAAAAAGCGATTGCGTTATCCGACGGCAAAGACCTGTCAGTCAAGGTTGAGTTCGCTCGCAGCTACGCGCGCCTGATGTACGACCGCGAATTACATGACCGCCTGCTAAACGAGGTGCTGGCAGCCGATCCGGTGCAACCCGGTCTGACGCTGTTTAACACTCTGGCCCAAAGGCAGGCGGAAAAATTAATGGAGACCGCCGATGATTATTTCTAGCGCCCGTCATTTATCGTCTGCACTGGTAACGACTCTGGTTCTACTTGTATTGGGCGCGCCGGCAGCATTTGCGACCGACTTCAAGATCGCCACGATTGCGCCAGAAGGCACTGCCTGGATGAAGCAGATGCGTGACGGCTCCAAGGAAATAAAGACCCGAACCGATGGCCGTGTGAACTTCAAGTTTTATGGCGGCGGAGTTATGGGCAACGACAAAAAGGTCTTGCGCAAGATTCGTATCGGCCAGCTGCATGGTGGAATGTTTACCCCCAGTTCCATGGCCGACGTCTACCCGGACATGCAATTGTACGGCATGCCTCTGGTGTTCAATTCGCTTGCTGAGGTCGAATACGTCAGGCAACGCATGGACGGCATTCTCAAGCAGGGCCTTGAGGACGCCGGCTTTGTAAGCTTTGGTTGGGCGGACGGCGGGTTTGCCATGATCATGTCAAACATTCCAGTCACCGGTGTTGATTCGCTGCAGGGGCGCAAGGTCTGGGTTCCGGAGGGCGACCTGATTACCTATAGCGCCATGGCGGCATTGGGCCTGTCTCCGGTCACACTTCCCATCACCGACGTGATGACGGGTTTGCAGACCGGGCTGATCGACATTGTGGGTTCGTCGCCTGTGGGCGCGGTGGTGATGCAGTGGCACACCAAGGTCAAGTACATAACCGATATTCCGTTGATTTACCTGATGGGATTCATGGTCGTGGACAAGAAGTACTTCGACAAGCTCTCGGAACCCGACCAGCAAGTGGTTCGCGAAGTTTTCAGCAAGGTGTATCAGGACTTCGATCGGCAGAACAAGCTGGACGACAGCGAGGCATTCAAGGCGCTCATCAGCTCGGGAATGCAAATAGTGCATCCAGACGAGAGCGAGGTTGAAAGTTGGCGCAAGCCGGTAGAGGCAAGTAACCGCGATTTGGCGGAGCGAGGGGTCATCTCGAAGAAAATGCTGGATCAGATGCTCGCCTATATCGCTGAATATCGCAGCCAGCACCAGGGAACAAAGTAGGCAGTGTCCGAAGAGCGCGGCATCCTTGCACGACTGGACCGACTGGGACGGTTATTTGAGAACAGCATGCTGGTGTTGTTGCTCGGCAGCATGATTTTGCTGGCATCGGCCCAGATTATTCTGCGGATCTTTTTCGACTCAGGATTCGTCTGGGCGGACGAGTTGCTGCGCATTTGCCTGTTGTGGACTGCGATGTTCGGGGCAGTGGCGGCCAGTCGGGAGAATCGCCAGATCGCCATAGATGTCCTGTCACGTTTTATGAGCGGTCGTTGGCACAGTGGCGCAATGCTTGTGGTGCAATTGTTTACCGCAACCGTGGCCGGGCTGATTGCCTGGCACTCGTTTCGCTTTGTCGCCGATTCCCGTGAGTTTCAGGATACTTTGCTTGGCGATTGGCCGGCCTGGGGATTTCAGGCAATCCTGCCCTTAGCGTTTGGCCTTATCGCCTATCGCTACCTGGTATTCGGACTTGGCAGTGCCTGGAAGCTGCTGCGCAAAGCCGGGCCAGAGGCATGATCATTGTCAGTATTCTGCTGGTGCTGCTGGCCTTGCTGGGTGCCCCCCTGTTTGCCGTGATTGCCGCCAGTGCGATGTGGGGTTTCATCAGCACGGATATTGATCTGTCCGTCATGGGAATTGAGATTTTCGGTCTTGCCGAAGTACCGATTTTGCTGGCGATTCCCTTGTTTACGTTTGCCGGATACTTGATCAGCGAGAGT